>LJIE01000001.1:2500-3596 GCA_001281695.1 bacterium 336/3
CACTTCATTACGAAGCTCCGACCGCTTGTAAGCGTATGGTTTCAGGGTCTTTTCACCCCCCTGTGCGGGGTACTTTTCACCTTTCCCTCACGGTACTAGTTCACTATCGGTCTCTTAGGAGTATTTAGCCTTACCAGATGGTGCTGGCAGTTTCAAACGGGGCGTCTCCGACCCCGCCCTACTCAGGATACAGTCTCATAGGTTTACACTTCGTTTACGGGACTATCACCCTCTATGGTTGAGCTTCCCAGCTCGATTCAACTCGTTTCACCTACTAAATGACTGTCCTACAACCCCTACCTTGCCGTAACAAGATAGGTTTGGGCTAATCCGCGTTCGCTCGCCACTACTTACGGAATCACTTTTGTTTTCTTCTCCTGCGGGTACTTAGATGTTTCAGTTCTCCGCGTTTGCTTTCCTTTACAGGAATAATAGTTCTTCACAACTATTGGGTTGCCCCATTCGGACATCTGTGGATTAGCGTTCCTTTGCAACTCCCCACAGCTTTTCGCAGCTTGGCACGTCCTTCTTCGCCTCTAAGAGCCTAGGCATCCCCCATACGCCCTTTGTAACTTACTTTCAGAGAGATTACTCTCGGTTTTGTAGATTTACTTTACTTACAATCTGACAAAGAACTTTTTATCACGCTTGAGTGATAAGTGTTGTTAATTACTCGTTTGTAATCAACCTCTATTTTAATTTTGTGGAGGATAACGGATTCGAACCGTTGACCCCCTGCGTGCAAGGCAGGTGCTCTAGCCAGCTGAGCTAATCCCCCAAATTCTGTAGACCCGACCAGATTTGAACTGGTGACCCCTACATTATCAGTGTAGTGCTCTAACCAGGCTGAGCTACGGATCTATTGGATAGTTTTGAGTTTGAGTAGTGAGCTTTGTGTACAGAATTTACTCATTCTATTACCCTACCTCAGTCCTCTCTGCACTTTCTCTTACTATCTTCCGAACTCTCCTAAATTATTTCAATTTCTTTTTTTATATGCCTCAGTTCTTTTACTAAAACATAATTTCCATTGAGCCTGAACTAAATATCGACACCTCTAAACAACACTCCAAAAAGGAGGTGTTCCAGCCACACC
>LJIE01000002.1 GCA_001281695.1 bacterium 336/3
AGGTACAAACCTTTTTTTTACTTCCAAATTTTTTTCGAAAAATTTTTAAAGTTTTTTTTAAACTCCTTTTTTCAATGTGTTCAGCGTTTCAATTTCGCCTCGACCTTCTGTCGATTTGGGAGTGCAAAGGTACGAAGTGTTTTTTAATCTCCAAATTTATTTTTAAATTTTTTTAAAAAAATCTAAAAAACCTTCAAATTTCAAGAAATAAGGACTATTTTTTCTTGAAGGGTATCAAACTTAGTATAAAAAAATGACAATTCCAAAATATTTCAACTAAAATATCATTATAATAGCAACCTATTTTTAAACTAAGCTCTATTATGGATATATCTTATATTATCAATGAATTGGGAGAAGAAAGAGAACTTTATATGAACTCTGTTGCTCCTCCTATCTTTCAAACCTCTATGACTTGTTTTAATACTGTGGAAGCTATGCGGGCAAGTCTTTTTAAAGAATCTGAAACTCCATTTTATACAAGAGGTAATAATCCAACTACTGATATCCTCAGAAAGAAGCTTGCCGCTTTAGAAGAATCTGAAGATTGTCTAGTATTTGGTAGTGGTAGTGCTGCAGTAGCTGCAGCTGTATTGAGTTGTTTAAATAGTGGAGATCATATTATATGTGTTCAAAAACCTTATAGTTGGACTAATAAATTATTAAACATTTGGCTTAAGCGATTTAATGTTTCAGTTACAATGATTGATGGCACAGACACTAATAATTATGAAAAAGCTATTCAATCAAATACAAAAGTAGTATTTCTTGAAAGCCCTAATTCATTTACTTTTGAATTACAAGATATTGAAGCAGTTGCTCAGATAGCCAAAAAGCATGGTTTAGTTAGCATTATAGATAATAGTTATGCAACACCATTAAACCAAAAACCTATTCATATGGGGATAGATATGATTGTTCATTCTGGAACAAAGTATTTAGGAGGACACAGTGATGCTGTTGCTGGTGTACTTTGTGGTAGTAAAGCTCATTTGAAGAAAATTTTTGAAGGAGAATTTATGACTTTGGGAGGGGTTATTTCACCTTTTAATGCTTGGCTTCTTCTAAGAGGACTTAGAACTTTACCTATTCGTATGGAGAGGGTTGCCCAAACAACGCCCCAAATTATTGATTTCTTAGCCGACCATCCTAAAGTAAAAAAGATTTATTATCCGTTTCATCATTCGCATCCACAATATGAATTAGCAAAACGCCAAATGAAAAATCCTGCGGGGCAGTTTTCTATTGAAATTGAGGCAAAGAACATTGAGGAAGTAGAGATGTTTTGTAATTCGTTGAAACGTTTTTTGATGGCAGCCTCTTGGGGAAGTTATGAATCACTGATATTTCCTGCATGTACATTATATGGTTCAGAAAATTATAGCTCTGCTCCTTTTCATTGGAGTTTGATACGTTTTTATATTGGCTTGGAGGAAGCAGATGTACTAATTGAAGATTTAAAACAGGCTTTTGATAAGATAAATAATTAAAAAAACAGGCAAAGTGAATACTTTGCCTGTTTTTTAATCTCCTAAATTATACTGAAAGATGGGATGAAGTGTTTTAGGGTCATCTACTAAAACATCTAAATCTTTTATTTTTCCTGTTTTTAAGTCAAACACCCAACCATGAATGCTCAACTCTCTATTAGCCCATGCCTTTTGCACAAAGGATGTTTCTGCAAGGTTATAAACTTGCTCTTTTACATTTAACTCTACAAGTCTATCAGCTTTTATCTTTTCATCTTCGATGTTGTCAAGCTCTTCACGATGTTTGAAATATACTTCTTTAATATTCCAAAGCCATTTATTAACCAAGCCAAAATCTGTATTCTTCATGGAAGATATTACACCACCACAACCATAATGCCCACATACAATAATATGTTGTACATGTAATACTTGAACAGCGTATTGCAAAACACTTAAAAAATTCAAATCTGTATGAACTACCAAATTAGCAATATTTCTGTGTACAAAAACTTCGCCTGGTTTAGCTCCAGTTACTTCTTCAGCAGGTACTCGACTATCAGAGCAACCTATCCATAAAAATTTGGGACTCTGGCCTTTAGCGAGATCCTCAAAATAACCTGGTTCTTTTTCAATCTTTTCTGTTACCCATTTTTCATTATTAAGTAACATTTGTTGGTAAATACTTACATCTACTGCCATAGTATTTTAAAGTTATATGAATTAGTAATTTCAACGAATATAAAGTATTTTTCTTATATTAGGGTATAATTTTAGTTAGAAGAAAAATATTTGCTTGTAAATTTAAACCAAAATATTACATTTGCGTTAAAAACACTACTTAACTTAGTATATTTAAAAAAAAAAATCTATTTTTACATTTTTTACTAAATACTCGTTATATTTAAATACACTTACAACTATTTTTTAAGAAAATTTATACCTTTGAAAATGATTTTTACTTTACAAAAAAACTATGTTCAGTAGCGAAACTCTCTTTTTTTCCTCATTTCTTATTTTTATATTAATCATGCTAGCCCTTGATTTAGGAGTTTTTTCCAAATCAAGTCATATAATTAGCTTTAAAGAGGCTATTATTTGGAGCATTGTTTGGGTTTCTTTAGCATTAGCGTTTTTTGTATTTTTAAGATATGAAGGGCATCTAATTCATGATCCTCAAAATTATGAAGAAATCATTAAACGGGTTGATACAGAAGATAAAGAACTCTTAAAACTTAGCCCTAACAGGCCACATGAAGAGAACCTCCAAGAGTATAGAAATTATATTTCTATAGAATTTCTAACAGCATATTTGATAGAATATTCGCTCTCTGCAGATAACATTTTTGTTATTATTTTAATTTTTGCATCATTTGGCTTACGGGAGGAGTACTTTAAAAAGGTACTGTTCTGGGGCGTTCTGGGTGCTATCATTATGCGTTTTATTTTTATATTTTTAGGCATAGAATTGGTTCAACGATTTCATTTTATCCTTTATATTTTTGGTGCATTCTTGGTGTATCAAGGTATCAAGATTTTCCTTGAGAAAGATGAAGATGATGAGAATATAGATACTCAAAAACACCCTATTGTACGTTTAGCCTCAAAATATTTTGCTGTCTATCCACACTATGAACATGATAAGTTCTTTGTAAAAAAGGATGGTAAAAATATGATGACAACTCTGTTCATCGTTCTCTTAATAGTTGAATTTACTGATTTGGTATTTGCAGTGGACTCTGTACCTGCTGTTTTAGGTATTACACATGACCAACCCATAGCCTACTTTTCTAATATATTTGCAATCATGGGATTACGTTCTATGTTCTTTTTACTATCTAATATCATGCATTTATTCCATTATTTGAAGTATGGTTTAGGTGTACTCCTTACTTTTATTGGAGCAAAGATGTTATTAGAAGTTCCTTTAAAGTCCATAGGGTTCAAACCATCTTATTCTATATATATAATTTTGGCTATTTTAGTAACAAGTATAGTTTTATCTCTTATTTTCCCTAAAAAGGAGGATGAAGACTTGAATAAATCTGTTGTATCTGATGATAAAAAACCCAGTGATGTATGAGTAAAGTAAAAAAATATGGTATTATCGCTTTAATAAGCATTGTTTTAATATTTATAGCTTATGCCTCATTTATGTCTTTTGCTTGTTATAGCGAAGGTTCTCGTTCAGGGGTATTAGATAAATTTTCTAAAAAAGGAGCTATTTTTAAAACATGGGAAGGTGAATTGAGACAAGGCACTGAAGATAGAATTAACCCTCAGAAATTTGTTTTTTCAGTAAATTCATCAGAAGAGCAAACACTTAAAGATTTAGATAGTTTTTCAGGAAAGCAGATTAAGGTCTATTATTGTCAAAAATATTGGACTTTTCCTTGGCAAGGAGATAGTGAATATTTTGTTAATAAAGTTGTTCTTGTTAAATAACTCATCAGTTTATATAAACAAAAAAGCCTTTCTAATTGAAAGGCTTTTTTGTTATTTAACTACAGTAGCTTCTGTTACTTCTTCATTGAATTTGGATATAAAATCTTCAATTTTAAAACTACCTAAATCTCCTTGTCCATGTCTACGAATTGATAGACTGTTATTTTCTTGCTCTTTTTCACCTACTACAAGCATATAAGGAATTTTTTTCACTTCAGCATCTCTGATTTTACGTTGTATTTTCTCATCTCTTTCGTCTACATATCCTCTAATATCTTTTTCAGCTAAGATATTTAAGACTTCCTTTGCATACTCATTGAATCGTTCAGAAATTGGTAAAACTGCAATTTGCTCAGGAGCCAACCACAAAGGGAAATTACCTGCACAATGTTCTGTAAGTACTGCAATAAAGCGTTCCATTGAACCAAATGGAGCTCTATGAATCATTACAGGACGATGTTTTTGATTATCAGAACCAACATACTCTAGTTCAAAACGATCAGGAAGTTGGTAATCTACTTGTATTGTACCTAGTTGCCATTTTCTACCCAAAGCATCACGTACCATAAAATCTAATTTTGGTCCATAAAATGCAGCCTCTCCATACTCTACAACTGTATTTAGACCTTTTTCTAAAGCTACGGCTTGTATATCTGCTTCTGCTTTGTCCCAATCCTCCTCTTTTCCTATATATTTTTGTCTTTCTGTTTGATGACGTAGAGAAATTTGTGCTGTATATTCTTCAAAACCTAAAGCTTTGAAAACATATAAAACCAAATCTATTACTTTTCCAAATTCACTACGAACTTGCTCTGCTGTACAAAAAATATGAGCATCATCTTGAGTAAAACCTCTCACACGAGTAAGTCCATGTAATTCTCCACTTTGCTCATAACGATATACTGTTCCAAACTCTGCTAAACGTAGAGGCAAATCTTTGTAAGAGCGAGGTTTTGACTTATAAATTTCACAATGATGTGGACAATTCATAGGTTTAAGCAAGAATAATTCATCCTCTTCTGGTGTATGAATAGGCTGAAAAGAGTCTGCTCCATATTTTTCCCAATGTCCAGAAATCTCATATAACTTCTTACTTCCAATATGAGGTGTAACTACAGGAGAATAACCTGCCTTCATTTGAGCTTTTCTTAAAAATTGTTCTAAGCGTTCTCTCAATAAAGTTCCTTTTGGTAACCATAGAGGTAAACCTTTACCAACATTTTCAGAAAAAGTGAATAATTCTAATTCTTGCCCAAGTTTTCTATGATCTCTTTTCTTTGCTTCTTCTAGTAAATGTAAATATTCTTTTAGCTCTTTATCTTGGGGAAATGTAACTGCATAAACTCTTGTTAATTGTTTTCTATCAGTTTGTCCAAGCCAGTAAGCTCCTGCAACATTCATTAGTTTTACAGCTTTAATAAAACCTGTATTAGGAATATGAGGTCCACGACAAAGGTCTGTAAAATTTCCTTGTTGATAGAATGTGATTTCACCATCATTCAGTCTATTTAAAAGTTCTAATTTATACTCATCTCCTTTTTCTTGAAAATATTTAATAGCATCTGCTTTAGATATCTCTGAACGTATATATTCATTTTTTTGGCGAGCAAGCTCTAACATTTTTGCTTCTATTTTAGCAAAATCTTCTTGTGTTAAAGCTTTATCTCCTGTATCTATATCATAGTAGAAACCCGTTTCAATCGCTGGACCAATACCAAATTTTGTTCCTGGCAATATAGCTTCAATGGCTTCAGCCATTAAGTGAGCAGAGGAATGCCAAAATGTAGCTTTTCCTTCTGTATCTTTCCATGTTAATAATTGTAGGTGAGCATCTTGATTAATGGGGCGTGTAACATCTTGTACAATTCCATTTATTTTTGCAGAAAGTACGTTACGAGCTAATCCTTCGCTGATACTTAGAGCCACATCTAAGGCTGTAGTACCTTTATTGTACTCCTTTACTGCCCCATCAGGCAGTGTAATTTTAATTTTGTCCATAAAATAAAAGGTTAATATCAAAAACGCACAACTGTTCTTGACAAGTGAAAACTGTTGCAAATGTAATAAAAAAGCCACACTGTATACAGTGTGGCTTTTTTATTTTTTATTTTAAAGATTAGAATTCCCAAAGATTATGTTCGAATTCCATCAATTCCATTTCAGCTTCTTGAGCTTTGTAAAGTTCTTCTATCTGATCTGTATAGATTTGATTCAAGTATTTATCATCTGGGTTAGATACTTTCAAGATTCTTGAAGAGAATACTCTCAACTCAAAGGCATCCATAATACACATGTGTCTGCGATTATTATTAGGATTGTACCAAAGAGCTTCTTTTTGATTAGACTCTACATAAATTTGTCTGAAGTATCTATCAACTTCTTTGTATTTGAAACTAGCTACCTCTTTATCCCCTCCACCTTCACCAAAACCAGGAGCTATTAAGTTAATAGCAATAATATTCATATACATTCTAGAACGTCTTTTATCAAAAATAATTTCTTCTAGAATTTCCATAACATAAATATCATCTGGCTTCAACAATACTGGTGTAATCTGCTCATAAGGGTTTCCTGCCTGATCTATCAACTTTACAGTTTCGAAACCTTTATCCCAAGCAGTATCCTTCACTAGATCTTTTTTATTCAAGAAGAGATCTGTCATACTGGTTGTGATATCATAAGCAGCTACTTTTCCTTCTTTACCTGCTTGTATTAGTCGTGCTGGAAACTCGTAGCCTACTGCTAAAAAAGGTTTGTTCTGTTTTTCTTTCAGATTAATCCTTCTTACAACAGTTTTTCTAAACATAACATCATCTTCCAATACAGGTCTAACAGCATTAGGGTTATACCCAAACTGAGCATTTACAGAGAAGCTTACAAGAAATAACAGAAATAAACAACACTTTTTCATAATATAATAAACTTTGAGTACGCAACACAATTTTAGTTAAGAGGAACGTTCACAATAGGGTTAGCAACTTTTGCAGGAAGAACAGAACCTCTAAAATTAGTTCTTTTAACATCTGTAACTTTGATAGAATATAAATCACCTGGTTTTGCTTTTGCAGAAAGTGATCCTAAAGCTCCTAGACCAGGGACAGTCATAACTGTTCTACCACCACTCTTTAAAGCAATACTAACACCGTCTGCTCTATAGTTAGCTTCTCTAGGTAGAGCTGAAGCGAAATTTGGTTCAGGTTTGATAATAACAGATAGGTTTGATAAACGAGAGCTAATACCATTTGATATATCTACTTCTACACCACCCATCATTACAGCAACTCTAGCTAAAGGTACAGCTTTTACACCAAATTTACGGTCACCAACACGGCTTCCACCACTTGATACAGTCAAAACGCATTCTTTAGCTCCATCATTAGGGATGATAATAATATCGTTTTTAGTAGAGCCTGAAACAAATGAACCACCAGAAACACCATAAGAAGGATTATAACTAGCTCCAAGTTCAGGAACACTTACTTTTAATTCATTACCACAACCTTCATACAATGCAATAATATTAGGGTTTTCAACTACAATGTTGGGCTGAACAACTGTATATTCTTGCTTGAATGTGAAAGTTGTATCTTTACCTTTTACTTTGGTTTTAATTTCACCATTGATGGTGTTTTTACCTGAACCACCAGCAGTAAATTCAATTTCTGCAATACCTTGAGCATTTTTCTTTAATGGAGAACCATTTAAAAATGCTTCCATAGGAATTTTATCAGATGTTGCAGCTAAGAACATAGAACCTTTGATTTTCTGACCTGTAGCCACAACAGAAGATTCTAATGAAATAAAGCCTTGGTATTGATCAGGAGAAGGAGGAACTTCGTTCACACCTACTTTCTTTACAGCTTCTGCTTCATATCTGCGAACCTCATTTTTTAAATGAGCAAGTACAGCTATTGTAGCAGCAACTGGAGTTTGTCCAAAACTTCTGTTTGGATAATCTTTTTTCTTATCTACTTCAGTAGTACCTATAAAGTCATTACATAAAGGTTCTAATTTGAAGCCTTTGAATTCTGCATCAACATTTTGAACAATGTTAGCAAGATCATTAGCGAAGCTATTCATTTTCTTTTGTAATGTATAACCTTCACCACCTTTGCTACCAGCTGCACCAATCATCAAACCTTCCATTTTGGTTTCACCTTGTACGTCAACTGGTTTTTTAGTTTCAGGATTAATACCTCCTGCTTTTTCTATTACCTTTTTCTCAACATCATTCAAGTAGTTAATAGCTTCTGTTGTCTTAACTCTTAAATCTTGAATAGCTTTTACCTTTTTTAAATGTTTGGGTTCTTTATCCAATCCATCTTTTCTTGCTTGTTCTTCAAAAGCTTTTACAGCTAATCCTGTAGCTTTTTCTGATCTTGAAGCACTTTCATCAAGAGCTTCAGCCAAGAAGAAGAACTTATCAATAATTGATGAACTTACCTGCAACGCAAGTAGGGCGGTAAGTACCAAGTACATCAGGTTAATCATCTGTTGCCTTGGGGATTCTTTTGCACCTGCCATATATAAATGCTCTTAGTTTTTAGTTCAAAGTTTATACCAAATTTTGTATGAAGGAGTAAATTTCGTTGGAAATTTACTCTACCATGATTTATGCTTGAGCTCCTTTCATAGCTGTAAGCATACCACCATATACTTTATTTAAAGAAGTTAGGTTGGTAGTTAAGCCACTTAATTGAGTTTTCAATCCTTCAGCATCTTTAGCAGTAGCAACTACATTTTCTACAAGAGAAGTCATACCACCATAGTATTTAGTCAATGCTTCGCTAAATTTCTTGCTATCTTGCAATTCCATTTGGTATGCAGCATTTAAACTGCCCAAAGTTTTTGTCAAAGATTGAATTTGGTCATGGTACGATTTTGCATCTTTCGAAGCATCTGCCATAGCTGTCATAGCTGTCATGGTTGTACCATAAGACTTGTTCATTTCAACTAAAGAGTTTGCTGCTAATTTCACATTTTTAGCATATTCTGCAGTAGCAACAGATGCATCTCCTAAGGTAGTCATTTTGCTCACACTGTCAGAAAGTTGTTTCATACCTGAACCAAAGCTATTAACAGAATCAGCAGAGATAGAATTTGCAATATTTGCTTCAATAGCTGCTAATTTTGCAACCACACCAGCATCTTTTTGAGGTCCATCACCTACACCAGCAAGGCTCTTAGCGATTTTGTCCCAATCAGGTTCTGTATGAGGAGCATCAATCGGAGCAAACGCATACATAAAGAAAATTACTGCTTCAGTACTCAAGCCTAAGATTAGAGCAATCTCAGCACCAGGCCAGTGCATTAGTTTAAACAGGGCACCAATGATAACTACTGATGCACCTATACCAACTACTTTAGGAACGAAGTAGGTATAAAACTTTTCTTTTCCACTTAAAACTTTGTTAGCCATTTTAGTAAAAATTTAGTTGTAACAATTAAAGATATAGTAAAAAACTTAATTCTATATAAAATTATATTTTGTGTATTACTCTTAATAATTTTGAATTAGGATAGTAATACACAAAATATAACGGTTATTATCTTACTCTTTTAATTTCATTTCCTGAAGAGCGACCTAAATATGTCATTGCACAACGGAATCCAATTGAAGAAGAAGTTGAATCAAAATGTTGATATGTTCTGGTACCAGTTTCTAAGAAATAAGCAATATCTTTCCAAGAACCACCTCTCACCACACGGCGAGGATATGCACCAATATTACTGTAACCAATGCTATTAGCATCTGCTTTTTTAATTTGAGGGTCAAATACAGGGTTCAAATCCCATACTGTAGGCACAGCTGCTTCATAATAAGCATCTTGACACCACTCAGCAACATTACCAGCCATATCATATAGTCCCCAGTCGTTTGAGAAATAAGAAGCTACAGGAGCAGTATAAGAGAAACCATCATCATAATAATTACCTCTACCTGGCTTGAAGTTTGCAAGCATACAACCAAGTGTATTTCTTACATAAGGGTTACCCCAAGGATACTTTGCTAAATTTCTACCACCTCTTGCTGCATACTCCCATTCTGCTTCTGTAGGAAGTCTGAAACGAGGGATTGTAGGTAAACCTTGCATACCTCTGTGATAGTCAAGGTGTAAGGTTCTCCATTTGCAGAAGTCTTGAGCAGCCGTCCATTTGATACCAACAACAGGATAATCATCAAATGCAGGATGCATAAAATAATATTCTGTCATAGGGTCTCCCATGTGGTGAGCATATTCGCTACCCCAACGAAGGCTATCAGGTAATAATCTGTTTAGAGTGTTTGTATCAGGGGTGGGAGTTAGATTTTTGAGTACGTTATCTACATAATCAGGATCTATTTGTACCCCTCCACTACTACCGCCTCTTGCATAAGCAGACATTACGTCTGTGAACAAGCGATATTGGTTATTAGTAACCTCCGTTTCATCCATGAAGAAGGCACTAATTGTAATTTGTTTGTTGTAGTTGATTTGAGTGTGAGGTACATCCTCATCTGCTTGTCCCATGTGAAAAGTACCTGCAGGTATTACAACCATGCTTTGTGGAATATATTGATTCCAACCAGGTCTAACCACATCAAATCGATAAATCTCTCCTTTAGAGCTTATGATACGAGCATTGAGGTCTTGATTTTTCATTGTTTTATTCTTGCCACCTCCAAGCAAACCACAACTCTGTAGGAAGATACTCCCAGCGATTAGGAAGTATAACCACACATAACGATGAATCATTTTATTCATAACACCTTTGTATTAACATTGTTGAGTTTTCATTACAAATATAGTGCTAATTTTTTCAAAAAAATTAGCAAAGAGAAAAAAATAAATTTTTTTTATTGGAAAAAACTATCTAGTGCCATGTCTAGGCGTTTCCTGAGTAGGTTTTGCATAACGTTTCACAGGTAAACCATAAGACAAAAATATTTCATGAGAAGTTGGGGCTTTTCCTTGTTTACCAGAAACGGTATAGTCAAAAGCATAGCCAACTCTCATTCGGTTATCTTTAGTAGGATACATACCAATCATGGCTGTCATAGCATCAGATTGTCTATATGCAAGTCCTCCCCAAAATTTTTGATTATAAGTTCCCAAAACAGAAAACTCTATAGATGTGCTTTTTAATCCATTTTCTGGGAGGTTTTTAATGAGAGCAGAAGGTTGTAGCAACCATTGATCATTTAATTGATAATTGTAACCTCCAGTAAGATATAAGTTTCTAGCTAAAGCATTTTCCAACTGTTCTAACCCAAATGTAATTTGAGATTTAAGAAGATGATTGGTGCTAATTCCAACATAAAATTGTTCTTGGGAATACCAAACTCCAAATGCAAAATCTGGTTTTAATTCAGATTGTTTACCATTCAATTGTAAAGCGATTTGATCTGATTCATCAACAAATCTGAATTTATCAAAATCAATTACTTGGTTATAAATACCTGCTCTACCACCAAAAGATAATTTTCCTTTATCTGCAATACTTAAATGATATGAAAAAGAGAGGTGAGCTTCTAAACTATTTATAGGACCTCTTACATCTCTTACTGCATGTAGTCCTATGCCAGAATTTTTCAAATAAACAAAGGGAGCTGTAACAGAAAATATTTGGGTTTGTGGAGAGCCTCCATCATCAAAGGTTGCACCATATCCTGCCCACTGAGTTCTATGCATTAATAGGAAGTTAGCTTTACCATCTGCTCCAGCAACCGCAGGATTAAGATAAAAGCTATTGAACATATATTGACTAAATTGAGCATCTTGTTGAGCTGCAACCCACTTAGGCATTATAGTTAATAATACAATTATAGATGTAAGCTTTTTGATAATATTGGTCATTCTATTAGTTTTAGAAAACTTTGGCTAAATATAGATAATATTTTTTGAAAATTTCAAAATAAATTTCCATAAAAACGCTATTTATTTACACAAATATCTGAAAATAATTATTTTATCCAAATATTCTTTTTATTTAATTTTATTAGCAAGCTTAATATAAGCTTCTAAAGCACCTGTCATTGATGGAGCATTAGGCAACGGAGCTTCGATATCAAGTACCAAGCCCGCATCTTTAACAGCTTTGGCTGTTGTGGGACCGAATGCTGCAATACGAGTTGCGTCTTGTGTAAATTCAGGGAAATTTGTAAATAAAGAAGCTATTCCTGATGGACTATAAAATGCTAATATATCATATTTTACATCTGCCAAATCAGAAAGGTCAGAGGCTACTGTATGATACATCACTGATTCTGTAAAATTAATTTTATTTTGTTCAAGTAAAACGGGTAGTTCATCTTTACGAATATCTGAACAAGGATATAAGAATTTTTCGTCTTTATTTTTTTTAATTGCAGGCATTAAATCTTCAGCTGTTTTCACTCCTGTAAAGATTTTGCGTTTTCTTACTACAATATATTTTTGAAGATAATTTGCAGTTTGCTCAGATATGCAAAAATATTTTGTTTCAGCAGGCATTTCGATACGTAATTCTTTGCAGATACTGAAAAAATGATCAACAGCATTACGACTTGTGAAGATAACACCTGAAAAGTCTAAAGGATTTATTTTTTGTTTTCTGAAATCCTTCATAGCTATTCTATCCACTTGTATAAAAGAACGAAAGTCTATTTTCAAATTATATTTCTTAGCCAGTTCAAAATAAGGTGATTTGGGGTCTGTTGGAGCAGGTTGAGTAACCAAGATGCTTGCCACTTTTTTCATTCTGTTCTGCACGTCTTTAAATAGCATTTCTTTCATTCTAAATTGTTTTTTAATTCTAAAAAGACCTTATTTTTATATAAAAAATAGAATTTTGATATAAATCATAAGGGGTATGATTTCTGAAACGCAAAGGTAAGAAAAAAAATCTAATTTTCTAAATTCTGAAAAGCTATTTGCATTATACCATAATATGATTGTACGTAAAATATATACAAATACTAAAATTGTTTTAAAGATATTATACCAAGTATGCATTTGGTATGGTAAGTGTAGACCTAATAGAAGTAGTCCAAATATTAGGATTAGGTAAAAAAAATGAGATATACGTATGTATTCATAAAAATGTACATTGATAAGTTTTGAGACACTTAGTAAATTCGCTGATGTCCATATAATCATGTACTTTGTTAATGTCCATAAAATAAGTATGCCTACCCAGATACCCCAATTTGCCCATGATAAATTTAGTAACTGATTATTATATTTTTGAAATATTAAAAGTGAGCTTCCTTGATTCATAGCATCTAATAAGTGAAAGAAAGTACCCGTTAGTATTGCATAAGTCAGTAAGAAAAGTATATTGTTATTTTGAAAAACCCTGATAAACAGTGGATTATCTTGTCTTCTTTGTACCTGAAAAAACTTGCTGATTTGTAGATATTCCATCAACATTTTTACATCATATTGTCTTACAAGTGTATATGCTATCAATATAATCAAAATATAAAATGTCAGATGTTTCCTATATTCTTGGATATGATTCTTATTAATGATATCTATTGTTTTTTCTATATTTTTAGATGCTTTTGAGGGTACACCTATTATAGAACTTTCAATATTACCATACAAACTTATAAATATATTTTCTTGGGGGTATTTATTTGCTAAACTATCCAAAGATAAGGTTTGCTCTCCTTTTTTGTACTTTTGTTGTAGTTTATGATTGATATACAGATAGGTATCCTCTTTTAGATTCAAAATGAGTTTGTATTGTCTAAACTGTTTGGGTTTAAGCCAAAAATGTATTAATTTATCTTTTTGATGATTATTTGAGATATAGGCTATATAGCTATTGTAGGAAGCATCATAATAGAGCCAATAATCTTTGAGGTCTAATATGATTTTTTCAATTTTGTTATTTGCGAAGGATTTACTTCCTAAAAAAAGAAAAAAGATAAAAAAAAGAGTTATTTGTTTAAGCCATTTCAAAAATATCATGCTATTGATAAGTAATACGGGTTTGGATACTTCTTCCTAAAGTAATTTCATCAGCATATTCTAATTCGCCACCAATTGGTAAACCTCTTGCCAACGTTGTAACCTTTACAGGATATTCTTTTAGTTTTTTAGTAAGATAAAAAGCTGTTGTGTCACCTTCCATACTTGTTGCTAAAGCAAGTATTACCTCTTGTGTTTCTTCAGATTTCACTCTATTTATCAAACTTTCAATATGAAGTTCTTCAGGACTAATGTTTTCAATAGGAGAAATAAGCCCTCCCAAAACATGATAAAGCCCTCTATATTGAGCTGTATTTTCAATGGCTATGAGTTCCTTAAAAGATTCTACAACACAAATTGTTTTTACATCTCTATTCTTACTGAGGCAAATATTACATAAATCTTCATCTGCAATATTGAAACATCTAGAACAGTATTTGATTTCTTTACGAAGTGTTGTAATAGCATTAGCTAAACTCTCTGTAAAGGTTACATCTTGTTTGAGAAGATGCATAACAAGTCGTAAAGCAGACTTTTTGCCTATCCCTGGAAGTTTAGCTACCTCATTTACAGCATTTTCTATTAATTTGGATGGAAGATTCATAGGTAGAGATTAAACTTCCTAAAATTACTAAATTTCTAAGAAGTTTAAAAGATAAAATTGTCTTAAATTCTAAAAAATTTCAGCAGAAATACCTCTTTCGCAGATACCTTGACGCATGGGTACGAGGTCATCAAAACTTCCAAATTTTACTGTACATTTGCCTTTATAATGAATCAGCCATGTACATTGCTCTGCTTGTTCGGGAGTATGTTTGCAAACCTTGATAAGTGTCTCTATCACATGATCGAAGGTATTAAAATCATCATTAAATACCACCAATTCATGTTCTTTAGCATCTAACTCATCTAAGGCTATATCTTCCTCTACAGTAGGCTTTGTCAGTGTTTTGGTACTCATTATTCTATTCACAATTCATTGAAATTTTAGCTCAAAATTAGCAAAAAACAGAATGTATAACGCATAAAATTGAAATAAATTTTATGTAGGAATATGTCTTTCATAAAAAAAGCTCCAAAGTTTCCTTTAGAGCTTTTCTTTATATAGAAAAAAAATTATTTACCCAAAGCTTTCAAAATTGTAGCTCCTATATCAGCAGGAGAATGAACAACATGAATACCACAGCTTTCCATAATTTCCATTTTGGCTTGGGCAGTATCATCTTTTCCACCTACAATTGCACCAGCATGCCCCATTCTTCTTCCTTTGGGAGCTGTTTGTCCTGCTATGAAACCCACCACAGGTTTTTTATTGCCTGTAGATTTAATATATTCTGAAGCTACAGCCTCATAATTTCCACCAATTTCACCAATCATCACAATAGCATCTGTATCAGGGTCATTCATTAGTAATTCTACTGCATCTTTTGTAGGTGTTCCAATGATAGGATCGCCACCAATACCAATTGCAGTAGAAACGCCTAAACCAGCTTTTGCTATTTGGTCAGCAGCTTCATAAGTAAGTGTACCAGATTTAGATACAATACCTATTCTACCTTGTTTGAAGACGAAACCAGGCATAATACCTACTTTTGCCTCACCTGGGGTAATTACACCTGGGCAATTAGGTCCAATTAAACGAGATTTTTTTCCTTTTAAGTATTCTTTTGCATACATCATATCTTTTACAGGAATACCTTCTGTAATACATATAATTACCTCTATTCCTGCGTCTGCTGCTTCCATAATTGCATCTGCTGCAAATGCTGGTGGTACAAAAATAATAGATACATTTGCTCCAGCTTGTTCTACAGCTTCTTTTACAGTATTGAATACATCACGTTCTAAGTGTTTTTGTCCACCCTTTCCTGGAGTAACACCTCCTACTACATTTGTTCCATATTCAATCATTTGCTGGGCATGGAAAGTCCCCTCAGACCCTGTAAAACCCTGCACTATTACACGAGAATTTTTATTCACTAAAACAGCCATGTTGATAATTTTTATTTTTATGAACTCTTTTTCTAAAACGCACAAAAATACATCTTTTTATAGCTTATCCAAATTTTTAGAAAAGACATACCCAATAACTTTTTTAAGTACAAATATTATTATCTGTTAATCAGCTTATTAAAAACAAAGAGGCAAGAAATCAATCCTACCTCTTTATTCTAATTTTATAATGTATAATTTTTAGTTTACACTAATTTTCATCCAATATAACATCAATAAAACTACTGCTGTAGAAGCTGAAACACCTCCATAATACAAACCAATGCTCAAACCTGCTCTACCAGCTTTTGCTCTATTTAAGACATATGGTAAAGAAGCAATTGCCAAAAGGCTATATACAGCTCCCATTACAACAATCATCATAAAAGAAAATATTTGGTTTCTGACAAGTAAACATGGCAAAGCTATTATAAAAGCAGCAATACAACCATTGATAATAGATTTTGCAGGTCCCCATTTTTCTACTAATTTACTGACAGGTAGAGCTATTATTGCAGAGAAAAGTAGCATTCCAGATTGTAGGTAATCAGGGTCAGTGAAGAACTCTTTGTAAGTATTTCCAAAAAATTGATGATGTACCCACACAGCAGGAATTGCGAACAATAACAATGTTTTAAATAAACCAACAAAGAACCCTGTCAAGAATAAATCTCTTTTTTCTGAACCTTCTACAACTACTTTTTCTAAAGCCTTTTTATCCTCTTCAGTTGGTGGAGTCATAGAAATATTACGAATAGAATATGCTGTAAGTAATACTAAAGCTCCTCCCAACATAAATGTTGCTGTAAGACCTATCTTATTTAATATAAAAATCAAAAATGGTTCAATAGTATAAATTACACCAAATACCATTGTAAGAATAGCTGCTACTTGTGGAAATTTATGGACAGGTGTAAAAGATTCGACTAATGAGATAGCTGGGCTATGAAATGTTGCCATTGCTGCAAGCCAAAAAGTTACTAAAATGGGTAATATCCACTTCAAACCACTACCAGGATCAGTATTTAGTGCTACACTTACAGAAAGGAATATAACAGCGGCAAATGCTGCTCCAGAAATGATAACAGGGAATTTTGTTCCTTTTTCTCTAAAGGCTTTGTCTGCTAAATTTCCTGAAATAGGGTGAAATATCGCTCCTAATATACCTTGTGCAATTAACAATATAGATGCAAATTCTGTAAACTGAAATTTGGAAAGTAATACTGGCTGATACTTCTCATAAGCCAACCAGCCTATCGTAATGGCAGCCTCTAAAGCAGCCAAACTGACTATTTGCTTTGTGAATGAACTCGCAGGTGTTTTTTGAAGTGCAACTTCCATAATTTTTATTTTTAAATTGTATAAAACTATTCTGTTTTTATGTACACGAAATATACGTAACTTGCTTCAAATTTGGATTTAGGTTTCTTAAAAATTATGTTAAAAAAATTAAAAATAGGCACAAGAAGCAGTAAATTGGCTTTATGGCAAGCATATTATATAGAAGAAAGATTAAAAAAAGCAGGATTTGAAACTGAAATTATACACATAGAAACAAAAGGAGATAAAATCTTAGATCGTTCTTTGTCTAAGATAGGTAGTAAAGGGGTTTTTACAGAAGAATTGGAAGAGCAACTCAGAACAGGAGATATTCACTTGGCTGTACATAGTGCTAAAGATTTACCCTCAGAGATGCCCAAAGATTTAGAAATTATTGCTTTTACTGAAAGAGAAAAAGTAAATGATGTTCTGATTAGTTTCAAAAAAGGGGTTTCTTTACAAGATAATATTGTTGTTGGGACTTCTTCTACAAGACGAGTAGCTACTCTCAAACATTTTTATCCACATATCCAAACAGTAGAAATGCGTGGAAACTTACAAACACGTATGCAAAAGCTAGAGAATGGAGCTTGTGATGCTATTATTTTGGCTTATGCAGGTGTACACAGAATGAGTTATGATGAGCATATTGTAGAATATTTGCCTACTCATATTTTTACTCCTGCTGCAGGGCAAGGTAGTGTAGCTATACAAGTTTCAGAGACTTTGGATAAGGAAACAAAAAATGTTATTCAAAACACACTCAATCATACTGAAACATCTTATTGTTTACAAGCTGAAAGAGCTTTTTTACATACTTTACAAGGAGGATGCAGTGTACCTGTGTTTGCTTTGGCTACTGTTCAAGAACAAACACTTTATTTAAGCGGTGGGGTTATCAGTTTGGATGGTGTTCAATTCATTCAAAAAGAAATAAATGCCTCTATAGAAAAAGGAATAGAATTGGGAAATAGTTTAGCTGAAGAAATTTTAGCTTTGGGTGGAAAAGAAATTTTAGAAGCCATTAAGCGATAGTACTATCGCTTAATGGGTATAATTAACTCTCTACCAGGATAAAACTCATCTTTTTCATCTACTGGAGCAATTTGATTGGCTCTTAAAATTTCAAACTTAGTTACTCCATATTTTTGTCCAATTTGCCATAGTTCTTCTCCATCTAAAACTTTATGGAAATCTCTGATAACCACTCTTAAACCTACATCAGCTCGGAGTGTAGATTTATTCGTCATTCCATTAAGTTCTTTTACATGTGAAGCACTCATATTATATATTTCTGCAATTGTTTTGAGAGTTTCACCTTTCTGTACTTTATGAATATGTATTTTCTGTAAATTTTCAGCTTTTCCACGAGCAATTTTAGCACTATCTCTCAAATATTCTTGCTTTTTAGCCTTCTGAATTGAATCTATGCCCTTTCTTATTCTTGCTTTATCATAAAGGTCATAAGCAAGAGTATTGGCTTTATTATCATCATCAGCTACTGTAAATACTAGTAGGGCAAAAATAATACCTACAACTCCTAAAATTATCAAAGGTAAGTGTTTGAAAGCATGTTGATCTTCTACTTCTTCTTTAGAAGTTTCTTCTGTAAGAGCAGTAGCAAATTCTTTACAATCTTTAAATCTTTGGCTTTCAGAATTTTCTGTTGCTGCTTTAATGGCTTCTAATGTTTTTGCTGATATTTTTTTTGCTTTATGAATATCAGGGCTACCTACAAGCATGGTAGTCAATATCTTACCTAAAGAATATATATTACTTTGAATAGTTTTTGTTCCACTTTTCTTGTCTTCAGGACTTTGATAAGCCTCTTCTACAACAGAATTATGAACATTAAAACCTCTTACCTTTACTTGATTGCCGTCTATTAAGATATTTTGAGCACTCAGTTGTGGATGTATGAGTCCTATTTGATGAGCTGCTCCTATAATTTCTAAAATTTGAGAGAATAGGCGAAGAGCTTTATCCTCAGTCATAACTCCCAAACTCTGCACGTACTGATTGAGTGTCAGTTTGCTGTCAGGTCTTTCTGTAATAAGATACCCATTATCAGAAGTTTCAATCAAATCATAGATTAACAAAATCTGATTATGCTGAAAGTTAAGCTTTTGGCTTTCACGCTTTAATTGTTCTTTGGCTTGGGCACTACCTATATGATTGGCATTGAGTGTTTTTACCAACACTTTTCTATCAAACAAAAGATGTTCTGCTTCATAATAATCGAATATTTCATCAGAACTCAGATGTTTTTTTATTTCGTAATTTAATAGCCTTTCGCCAACCAAATTTGCTTTCATTGTTGTCTTCTTTGAAGCAAAATTAATAATTTTTATGAATTAAAATAAATCGTTTTCAAACAAAAAGTTTTGATAAGCGTTGTTGAGTTCTTGCCATAGTTTTGGTTCTTTTTCTTTAGACATGACCTTCAAGCCTTTTTCGTAGACTTCTTTCGCTTTTTCTATTTCTTCTTTTTCTACATAAGCTGAAGCCAAATGATAATAATTTGCTGTGTATTCTGGAAAATCCGTCCAAACTTTTTCATAATAAGGTATGGCTTCATCTAAATTATATTTCCTGTATTCGGTAGCTAATGCATACCAATTGAAAGGGTCTTGAGGCTCTTGTTTACAACAAGTATGTAGCATTTCTAATCGTGTCATGGCAGATTTTGTTTAGATGTAGGCTTTTTGTAGATTTGTTTTCTTAGCAAATTATAGCCTGTGGAAAATCATCTTTATTACAATTATACAAAAGAGGAACTAATTAGAGAAATAGAAAATCTCAAAATTTTGCTCGCTAATGATGAGTTATTAGCAGAACTTCAAGAAACGAACGTTGCATTGCAAGACTTGTTAGACAATTCGAACGATCTGATATTTGTTTGTAGCTCCAAAGGAAACTTATTATTTGCAAATAAAATTTTTTCCACAAAACTAGGCTATCAGTTAGATGATTTGCCTTTTATTAATTTTAAATCTCTTTTAAGCCCATCTCATAAGGTTTCGTTTTTAAGACAACTAAGTAAAGTTTTACATCAAGAAGATACCTCTAAATTCAATCTTGTATTGCTCAACAAACAAGGACAAAAGGTTTATTTAAGAGGCAAACTAAGCATCAGATATGATGATGAGAATATTCCTGTAGCTATCAGAGGCATTATGTATGATGCAACAGATAGAGTTCGTATCCAAGGTGAGCTGACAAGTCAGACGGCTCGTTTGAAAGCCATTTTCGAGAGTGGTTCTCATATTATGTGGTCAGTAAACAGAAAACGAGAGTTTACTTCTTTTAACCAAAATTATGTAAAAGCCTTGCAAATTCAGTATGATATTGTTCCAAAAGTAGGTAATAATTTAGATCATTTGCGTAACGCTTTAGAAAAAGAAGGTTTGGCCGATTTCTGGAAGAAAAAAATGAAAAAAGCTTTTGCAGGTGAACTACAACATTTTGAAATTCAGGCTCGTGATATTTATGGAAATCCTGTTTGGCAAGATGTTTATTTGAACCCTATCCCCTCTCCTGATGGCAGTATAGATGAAGTTTCCGCAATAGCTCATGATATTACAGAAAATAAGAAAGCAAATCAAGAAGCTTTAAAAGCCAAAGAACTTGCAGAACATTCTTTAAAAGTGAAAGAGTCTTTTTTGGCAAACATGAGCCACGAAATCCGAACACCTATGAATGGGATTATCGGAATGGTTGATTTACTGATAGATACACAACTCAATGCCACACAATACGATTATTTGCATACCATCAAAAAATCTTCTGAAACTTTGATGATTATATTGAATGATATTTTAGACCTTTCTAAAATTGAAGCTGGCAAAATGACATTGATAAACAAGCCTTTACAGGTCTACCCTATGATTGAAAAGGTCTATAATCTTTTTTTACCTCAAGCCACTCATAAAAATAATACTCTTAGCTTTGAAATTGATGATAATATTCCCCAAACAATCATTGCTGATGAAACAAGACTTATTCAAATTATTTCAAACCTTACTTCTAATGCTATTAAATTTACAGAGCTTGGGAGTATAAATATTAAAGTTTCTTTGTTAGAAAACTTAGAGAACGAAATGTTGATCCAAATTGATATTATTGATTCAGGCATAGGTATTTCTGAAGAAGACAAAAATATTTTATTTCAAAATTTTAGTCAATTGGATAATAGCCTTACAAAATCCCAAAGTGGAACAGGTTTAGGACTTGCAATTTCTAAAAATTTAAGCCAGATGATGGGTGGAAATATTGGTGTAAAAAATAATTTAAAAGGTAAAGGAAGCATTTTTTATTTCACTTTTAAAGCTCAAAAAAATTTCTTAGAAGAAACTAATTATCAAAAAGTTATACAACAAAAAGATCACCCTCTGACTTTAGATTCTAAAAAAGTTTTATTGGTAGATGATAATGCCATTAATCGAAAGGTAGCGTCAGAAATGCTCAAAAAAATTGGTTTGGAAGTTATGCTTGCCGAAAGTGGAAAAAAAGCCATTCATTTAGCAGAAAATAATTATTTTGACGTAATTCTGATGGATGTTCAAATGCCTGAGATGAATGGTATTGAAGCTATGAAAACTATCAAAAAATTGCCCATCCAGATTCCCTATATTGTGGCTGTTACGGCTTATGCAATGCAAGAAGACAAAAATAATTTACTCATGCAGGGCTTTGATGGATATCTAGCAAAACCTATCAAATTGGAGAATTTAATAGAAATTTTTACAGAAGTAGAACCTCTAAAAACTGGAGAAAACCCAGAAATTCAAGAAATTAATTTGGATGTATGGAACTCTCTAAAAGATATTGCTGATACTGATTTTGTACAAGAGAGTGTAGAAGATTGTATCCATGAAACAAATATTTTGATAAAAGAAATTTGGCAGTATTTTGATAATCAAGATTTTGAGAACATTCAAAAACATTTACACACTCTCAAAGGCTCTACAGCAACTGTTGGCTTTGAGAGGTTTGCCAAACAAACAGAAAGATTAGAACAATTGATTAAACAAAAAGAATTATCTGATTTCCAATTTCATCTATCTACATGGCAAAAAGTTTGGGATAAAGCTATTTTGTCTTATTCAGATACTTTTAAAATATGGAAAGATATATCTTAAACGCTTACTTTTTTAAAACATAATTTTTATACTCTCCAATAATGTATCCTCCTGTTAATTTTTCGACAATTTTTTTCAATTTATCCTTGAATTTGAGCTTATTATAGCTCAAATCTCTATCAAAATGCCAGTTTTTTTGTTCAATACGCTTTTGCATCACTTGAGGATGGGTTTCTGTAAATTTTTCGAGCATGTCTATCTGACTATAATCAAAATCAGCTTTTTTAGGAACATTCTGATTCATCCAATTATCATCATGCCAGTATTTATTGAAGTTTTCTTGCTTTTGTTGCATGGCTTTCGGCTCTTTTACCCATCCATAATGATAGATATAAGCATCTATCAGACATACATTTAATTTCCTATCATTATCTTTTCTAAAACCTTGAGCATCTTTATAAGAATAAATGCTTTTATCATTTCGAATCACTCTTATTTCTCTTCGATACCATTGATACGAATTTCCCACATAATCATAGGAACCATAAAAATGTAAGTATTTAAAAAGTAAGCCATCAATATTGGGCCTGTTTAGGTTTTCTTGCATAGCATTTTTGATAGTCGATAAGTAACGTTCATGTACTACCTCATCTCCTTGTATATAAAAAATCCAATCTGTGTTTTCAGAAACAGCTTGTAATGCCTTATTAGTCTCATCTGCAAGTACTCGCCCACCTTCTCTAAGACTGTCATCCCATGTAGTTTGTATAATTTTAATTTTATGAGGATCAATGTTTTGTATAAGATTCAAGGTATTATCATCAGAGTTTCCAACAGCTATCACAAATTCATCGCAAATGGGTAAAACAGACAATATTGCTTCTACAATAGGATAATCATATTTGATAGCATTTCTAATAAAAGAGACTCCTGTTACTTTCATAAACTCCTTGTTTCTTAGTTTTTCTTTCATAAAATTAAGTTTCTTTCTTATTTTTTCAAAAAAAACATACTTTTACATAAAAATTAGTATTAAAAATGATACAGCAAGAAGAAGACCAGTGGTCAGAAGAAATTACCCCTAAAAACAAATGGTTTGATATTCGTTTAAATGAACTTTGGAAATATAAAGATTTAGTGGGTTTATTTGTTTATCGAGATTTTGTTTCTGTTTATAAACAGACCATTTTAGGTCCACTTTGGCATATTATTCAACCTTTATTTACAACACTTGTATTTTCTATTGTATTTGGGAGTATTGCTCAAATCAATACAGATGGTATTCCACATTTTTTATTTTACTTGTGTAGTATTACTATTTGGAACTATTTTGCAAATTCTATCAACAGTACATCCAATGTATTTGTAACCAATGCATCTGTTTTTGGTAAAGTATATTTTCCTCGTCTTACTGTACCAGTAGCCAATGTTATTTCAGGTTTTATGGCATTTGGTATTCAGTTTCTATTATTTTTAGGTGTTTACCTTTACTTCTTTTTATCTGGAAGTCAAAGTTTTGTACCTAACTTATGGGTATTAGCTGTTCCTGTTTTTGCATTTAATATGGCTTTATTAGGTTTAGGCTTTGGAATTATTGTTTCATCATTAACTACCAAATATAGAGATTTGACTTATGCTATTGGATTTGGGGTACAACTAATGATGTATGTCTCAGGTGTTATTCATCCATTATCCTACATTTCTGAAGAAAAACGTTTTTGGATGATGTTAAACCCTATTTCTACTGTCATAGAAGGATTTAGGTATGCTTTTTTTGGTAAAGGAATTTTTGAAGCTTCAATGCTTTTTTATAGTTTGGGAGTTAGTTTTATCATTTTTATCATAGGAGTTGCTTTATTTCATAAAGTAGAAAAAGGTTTTATGGATACAGTTTAGATTTACAGTATTTTTTATTGTTTATTTTGTTTTTTTAGGTAAAAAAGACTATTTTTCACAAATTTTACCAAATTAAGTATTAAACAACATAGAAAAATGAAAAAATCCTTACTGTTGTCTATTTTCATCTTTTTTACATATCATGTTCTACAAGCTCAATTTGTAATAGCAGATTTTATAGCCTCTTCTAATAGTATTTGTACAGGACAAACTGTTACATTTACAAATACTTCACTTGCAGGTGGTGGTGCAGCTCCAATAAATTCGTGGACATGGAGTTTTGATTTTACCTCAGTAGGTGGAGCTTCTCCCTCTACAGCGAACACTGCTGGCCCTCATACAGTTACATTTAACACTGCGGGTACCTATTTAGTAAGACTTACTGTTACAAATGGTACACAATCTGATACAAAGAGTTTAGCCGTGAATGTATCCGTAGGTATTCCTGTACCCATCGTGGAAGGTTTTGAAGGAACTTTTCCAGCTGTTGGCTGGAGCACAAGCAATACAGGAGGCAGTACCAATTGGGTACAAAATAATTCAACAGGACAAAGTAGCTCAAAAAGTGTTTGGGTAGATTTATTTTCAAATAGCATTGGTTCAAATTCTTTGTTTCTAAATTTACCTCGTGTGAGCCTTACAGGTTATGTAGGAGGAAATGTAGAGTTTTATTTAGCTCATAGAGGTAGTTTTGGTCAATATGCAACTCTTACATTAGAAGCAAGTATAGACTGTGGCGTAAATTACACACAAGTATGGCAAAAAACTGGTTCAGCATTAGCAACCACCACTCCAACAGATGGTTCTGAACTAAATACTCCTGCTACTGGAGATTGGCGTTTAGAAAGTGCTGATATTAGTAGCCTCACTGGTAATCCTGCTGTGCAGTTTCGATTTAAATTGCAAGACCCCGATTTCACCAATAATATATTTTTAGACAATATTAACATCACAGCTTTTACGTCCACTCCTCCCAATGACCCAACAAGTTTGGTAGCAAATGCTCCTGCTTTTAATCAGGTAACTTTAACTTGGACAGACAACTCTAATAACGAATTTGGTTTTAAATTGGAGCGTTCTTTAGACAATATATCATTTAATCAAATTGGTGGAAATTTACCTGCCAATACAACTAATTATACAGACAATACTGTAACCACTAATACAACATATTATTATCGTGTTAGGTCTTACATTGGTACTATCAATTCTAATTATAGTAATACGGCCACTATTACTACGCCTTCTGTAGCTTTAAATACTCCAAGTGGACTAACTGCTACAGCTGTTTCTTCTTCCAGAATTAATTTGGCATGGGTAGATAATGAAATAAATGAGCAAGGCTATAAAATTGAACGTTCTTTAGATGGAACCAACTTTATAGAAATAGCTTCAAACCTCTCAGCAAATGCTACCAATTACTCCGATTTGAGTCTTAGTCCAGGTATACTTTATTATTATCGTGTACGTTGTTATTTGGGAGGTGTAGATTCTCCATACAGCAATATAACCCAAGCCACTACATTTGTAATTATTGGTACCCCCACTACTTTAACAGCTTCAGCAGCTTCAGCAACATCCATTAATTTAGCATGGACTGATAATGCAACCAATGAAAATGGTTATAAAGTAGAACGTTCATCTGATGGACTTGTTTTTACAGAGATTGCTTCCAATCTTCCTGCCAATAGCAATTCTTATTCTGACATAGGTTTGAGTTCAAGCATTTTATATTTTTATCGTGTAAGAGCTTTTAATGGCACTGTTAATTCCAATTATAGCAACACAGCCCAAGCTACCCCAACTGTAACGATTGCAACTCCTACAAGTTTGCAAGCAAATGCTGTATCACCTACACAAATCAATCTGGCTTGGACTGATAATTCTAGTAATGAGGCTGGGTTTAGAATAGAACGTTCCACTGATGGTACAAATTTTACAGATTTAGGTGGTGGTTTACCTATCAATGCTACTACGTTTGAAGATGGAGGATTAATTCCTAATACCACTTATTTTTATAGAATTAAAGCTTTTAATGGTCCTCTTTTAAATTCTGCATTCAGTAATGTAGCTCAGGCGATAACACCTTTACCTACTGCTCTCAAAAATGACATTTCTAATAATATTGTTGTCTATCCTAATCCCAACAATGGTAATTTCTTTGTGGATTTGTCTGAGTTTTCTATCCAAGTACAAAACATTACATTATATAATGCAATTGGTGCAAAAGTATATGAAATCACAAGTGTAATTGACAAAAAAGTTGGTTTTGAACTTACTAACATAGCAAAAGGAGTTTATTATATACATATTATTAGCCAAGATTCAAAAGCTGTTAAAAAAATTGTGATTCATTAATAAAACATTTATCACCACTAAAGTCGTTTAGCATTATGTTAAACGGCTTTTATTTTTATTAAAACAAATATTTTATGAAGTCTTTGTATTTTAAAGAAGAACACACTTTGTTTAGGAATAGTGTTCGCCAGTTTATGGAAAAAGAGGTAGTTCCTCATATAGAAATATGGGAAAATGAGCGAAAAATCCCGAAAGAAATTTTCAGAAAAATGGGTAAACAAGGCTATTTGGGACTAAACTTCCCTGATGCTTATGGTGGTGTCAATGCAGATTTTTGGTATTCAGTTATTTTTCTTGAAGAGATTGCCAAAGTAGGAATTGGAGGTTTCCCAACTGCTGTGAGTGTGCATCAGTTTATGGCTATCAATCATATTTTTAAGACTGGCAGTGATTTTTTAAAAGAAAAATATTTACGTCCTGCTATTCAAGGTGAAAAAATAGCAGCTTTGGGTGTGAGTGAGGCTGGAGCAGGCTCCGATGTATCAGCACTGAGAACAAAAGCTGTGAAAGATGGTGATTTTTATATCATTAATGGTTCTAAAACATTCATTACCAATGGAACTTATGGTGATTTTATCACTTTGGCTGTTTCTACAAGTCCTGAAAATAAGGCTGGTGGTATCAGTTTGATAGTTGTAGATTTGGATAGTGAGGGTATTACACGTACTAAGCTCAACAAAATGGGCTGGCATAGTTCTGATACAGCAGAAATTAGTTTTGACAATGTGAAAGTTCCTATTGAAAACTTGATTGGTATAGAAAATTTTGGGTTTTATTATATTATGGAGAGTTTCCAACTTGAGCGTTTGGTAGCAGGTATTATGGCTGTTGCTAGCTCTCAATGGGTATTAGATCAAACTATCCAGTATATGCATGAACGAGAAGCATTTGGTAAAAAAATAGCTAAATATCAAGCTCTTAGACATACAATTGCAGATTTAGCAACTGAAATAGAAGCAGCCAGACAACTTGTTTATCATACTTGTTGGTTACAAGCGGAAGGAGAAGTAGCTGTTAAACAATGTTCTATGATAAAACTGTATTGTGCTGAGCTTGCTAATAAAGTAGTAGACAAGTGCCTGCAAATCTTTGGAGGTTATGGTTATATGGAAGACTATTTTATATGTAGAGCTTACAGAGACTCAAGAGTAGGTACAATAGCTGGCGGTACCTCAGAAATTATGAGAGAAATTATTTCTAAAATGGTAATTGATGATGTTGATTACAAGCCTATTTATAAAGGTAAATAAATTTATTTTTTTTGTAAGTCTTGAAGAACTTTTTGAATGGAATCAAGTTGTTTTTGGTTCCGTTCAAGTTGTTTTCTTTTTTCAGTACTATCTAATTTCCGCTCCTCAGGGCTTCGTATATCTTTATACTTCTCTAATCCTGACTTTAACATAAAAACTAAATAGAGATATGAAGATAGCAACAATATACTCGCTATTCCTATACCAGCTACTCCATAAGAAATGTATTTTTTGTTTTTTTGAAATAATTGAAGAAAAATAATTAATAGGCTTCCACTTCCTATTATTATTGCCATTATTTGTAATACAAAAACTATCATACTCTATTTAGGCTGATTAAACATATTAGGAACATTATCAGACTCTATTTTTACAATTCTTGTAGGCAATGCAAACTCTCCTCCATTCTGCTTTACAATCTCATAGATTTTAAAGTTTATCTCATCTTTGATACTCATGTATTCAAAAAAATCGTTTGTAATGGCAAAAAAGAATATTGTCATTTTAACAGCATTTGTACCAAACTCCGAGAAAAAAACATGACTATTTTCGTCTGTTTTTGAATGTTTTTGTAAATAATGATGAATCTGTAATTTTATTTCTTGTAAATTAATAATAGGTGTTTGATAGGTTATTTCTATATCAAACCGAGAACGCCAAACATGCCTTTCATTCCAATTGTCTAATGGTTGGTCTATCATCATTTTATTTGGCAAGGTAATCAAGGAGCGTTCTACTGTTCTTATTCTGGTAGTCCTAAAACCTACTTTTTCTACTCTGCCCAAAATACCTCCAACTTGTACCAAATCCCCAGTAATGAATGGCTTATCTAAAAAAATTGTAAATGAAGCAAAAAGATTTTCTAAAGTTTCTTTTCCTGCCAATGCAACAGCTATACCTCCTATCCCCAAACCAGCAACAAGTGTAGTCACATTAAAATCCAATACTCTACTAAGTGTAAAAAATAGTATTAAAAGAATAGCTATAACTTTTGTAATTTCCTTAAAGAAAGGTGTTAAGTGATCATCCAGCTTGCTTTCAGTATATTTAGCTTTTTCCTGAAAATAATTTCCCCAAAAACTTATTACTCTTAAAACTAGAATTGTCCCTAAAATAACCAAAAAGACCTGATACGTTTTGTGTAAAAACATTTGTAAACCAAATTCCTTGGCAGACGTCATATTCCAACTTTTTGGAAATCTTAACTCATTGAATGCTGTGTACACAAATACAAAAACTAATAACCTACCTAGATGATTTTTGGTATATAATACAAAATTAGTAATTAGATTTGTTTCTGTTTTTCTCATAAATATTTTTGAGAAAAACCTGATTACGAGTGGGGCCAAAACTCCTTTAAAAAGTGTCCCTACTAATACCAAAGCTAAAAAATTGGCAATATGTGATGGACTATTATCCAAAATATTACCTTTAAAATACTGATTAACCCACTCAAACATGATTGAAGAAATATAGTTTTAATGACTAAAAAATGGGCAAGTTATTATAAACTCGCCCATTTTTTATTTTTTATAAGTTACCTCTTAGCTCTTGTTCTCTTTCGATTGATTCAAACAATGCTTTAAAATTACCCTTACCAAATGAGGTAGCTCCTTTACGCTGAATAATCTCATAAAATAATGTAGGTCTATCTTCTACAGGTTTTGTAAAAATTTGTAATAAATATCCTTCATTATCTCTATCAACCAAAATATTCAAATCCTTAAGTTTTTTTACATCTTCATCTATCATTCCTACTCTATCATACAAACTTTCATAGTAATTATCAGGTATATACAAGAATTCTACTCCTCTTCTTCTCAACTCGCTGACTGTATGAATAATATCATCTGTTGCTACTGCAATGTGCTGAACACCCGCTCCATAATAAAAATCTAAATACTCTTCTATCTGTGATTTTTTCTTACCTTCAGCAGGTTCATTGATAGGGAATTTAATATAACCTGTACCATTTGAAACTACCTTCGACATCAAGGCAGAGTATTCTGTGGAAATATCTTTATCATCAAACGTTAAAAGCAGTTTAAAGCCCATCACATCTTCATAGAACTTCACCCACTCATTCATTTTACCAAGCTCTACATTTCCGACACAGTGGTCAACGTATTTCAAACCAATAGGTTCTATTTTCATTGTACTTTTAGCAGGTGCAAAACCTGGTATAAAAACCCCTTTATAGTTTTTACGCTCTACAAATGTATGAATAGTTTCTCCATAAGTATAAATTGCAGACATTACAACTTCGCCATATTCATCTGTTATTTTTTTGGGTTCAAATGCAGACTTGGCTCCTCTACTCATGGTTTCATAATACGATTTTTCAGCATCATCAACCCATAAAGCAAGTACTTTTACGCCATCTCCATGTTTTTTTACATGTTCAGAGATTTCGCTATTAGGGTCAAGTGAGGTAGTCAGAACTAAGCGAATTTTATCTTGTTGTAATACATAAGACGCTTTGTTTCTTACTCCTGTTTCAGGACCTGCATAAGCAATGAGTTGATAACCAAACGCAGACTGATAATAGTAAGCTGCTTGTTTAGCATTTCCTACATAAAATTCTATATGGTCTGTACCAAGAATTGGAAGAAAATCTTGCATAATTGTAAATATTTTAGTAAAATGAATGTATTGAAAAGTTTAGAAGCACGTTCAAAAGTACAGTTTTTTATTTTTTTTTCAAAAAAAAAATGGTTTCTTTGAGTTTATAGCAAACTTATATTCAACATATGACATCTAACCTCCAAAAACTCAATCAGGATTTAGTAGAAATAGTAGAAAAAAGAATTCAGCTTGCTGATTTAAAATATGATGACAGTCGTTATGATGAAATAGAAGAACAACTTCATAACTTAGAAGATGATTTTTTGAAAAAATACGATGATTATTTAGAAGATATTTTTTTAGATATTCATGATGAGTATTGTCCTGAGACAGAAGTTCTATCTCCTATTGCTTATTTAGCTAAAAATTATCTTCGTAAAGATGACAAGTCGTATGATGCCCCTGAAGATCAAGGTGTTTGGGTCGAAATCGAAGAAATCCCTGAAAAAGAAGCTCATTTAGTCTTATTACCCAATCCATTACGCATTGTTTTAGCTTCAGGCAGTTTTAGAAAATCAGTTTGGAAAGCAGAAGAGAAATAAACATACTACCATGAAAAACTTTAAGATTCGCCAAATAGCTTATTTCTTTGGTTTTATTTTGTTAATGATGACATTTGTGAATTTCATTGTTGTAAATTCCATAGCCATCCACCCAAAAGAAACTCAGATTATTGGTTATACATTACAAATACGTGAAATCGCTAACCAATTAAAGCTAACACTTACCATTTTGGCTAATCAAGAGTTTTATAATGAAAACTTAGCTGATGATATTAAGCGATTAGAGGGGAAATACAATACCAGTCTTTCTGTTTTAGAGGTTGGTGGACAAATTGAGCATAATGGACAAAAACTATATTTTCCTAAACCTGATGCTTCTACCAAAGTCTTACTTTCAAAAATTAGATATCAATGGACTAGTTATGGCAAAGATGTAGATTTGGTAATTGATAAACTCACAAAAGGAGCAAGTACTGATACACTAAAATTAGATGAAAAGTGGGTTATAGACAAATATGATTTGTTTGTAAATTTACATGATAAGCTTACCACTCTGTATCAAGATAAACTTGAAAATCAATATGCTGGTCTTAATTTAGCCTTTATTTTGTTAGGAATTTTCAATTTAGCAATTATAGCATCTATTTATTATACTGTAAGAAATCTCATTCTTATTCCTATTCAACAGATTTCGGTCACATCCCGAGAATTAGCTCAGGGTAATTTGAGTAAAAAAGTACGGTTCACTTCCAAAAATGAAATAGGTTATATTGCTCAAAACATCAACGATTTAGCTGAAATTGTAGAAAAAGCAACAGACTTCTCTAAAGAAATTGGTCAAGGAAACTTAGATGCCGAATATAAAGGAGATGTTAGAATATTGGAAAATAAGGGTAGTATTGTAGCCGCTCTACAACTTATGCGAGACCAGCTTCGTGAAATTGCCCTCAAAGACCAACAAGAACGTTGGTTGAGTGCTGGTATTGCCGAGTTCTCAGAAATGCTTCGAAATCTTGATACCAGAAATATCAATGAAATGTGCTACCACATTATTAGTTTTGTTGTTCGTTATGTAGAAGCAAATCAGGGACTTATGTTTATATTAAATGATGATATCCCTACAATTAACGAACATTATTTAGAAGCTACAGCAGGTTATGCTGCTAATAAAAGAAAGATATTTAACCAAAAAATCAAAATTGGTGAAGGACTTATAGGACAAAGTTTTACAGATAAAGAAACTATTTTATTAGATGAAGTACCAAATTCTTATGAAAAAGTAATCTCTGCATTGGGTATGGCTACTCCTCGAAATGTTTTAATAGTTCCTTTTACTTATCATGAAGTAGCTTTAGGTGTATTAGAAATACTTTCTTTAAAAAATATTCCTCCATATAAAGTAACTTTTGTTGAAAAAATAGCTGAAATTTTTGCTTCAACAGTATCAGTAGCTAAAGCTTATAACAAAAGTCAAAAACTATTTGCTGAATCTTTGGAAGTAGAAAAACGTATCAGTAGAAGAGGTTAGGCTTTTGTTTGTTTAAAAGGTTTATTTTTAGATGTTTAATTTATAATGTTTTTTTACTAACTTTGTAAAAACTACTAGAACCCTATGAAAATTACTCCTATAGAAATAAGACAAAAAACCTTTGAAAAAAAGGCTTTTGGTGGTTATGATAAAGATGAAGTTACAGCCTTTTTACAAGCTCTTTCTCAAGAATGGGAAAAACTAAACAATGATTTGAGAGAGTTTAAATTAAAACTTGAAATGGCTGAAAAAGAGGTTGGACAGTTACGTCAAGTTGAGTCATCTCTTTTCAAAACACTTAAAACAGCTGAAGATACAGGAAGTCATATCATAGAGCAAGCCAAAAAAGATGCTGAACTGAAGGTAAAAGAAGCTCAACTCAAAGCAGATGAAATTTTAAATGATGCTCGTTCACAATCGAAAAATTTAGTTCAAAAAGCAGATATGAAAGCAAAATCTATGCTTCAACAAACATTATCTGAAATGAAAAAAATGAAAGGTGAATGTAGTATGCTTGAAGATTATAAAGAAAATTTGCTTTCTGAACTCAAAAACATCTCTTATTCTATTTTAGATCGTGTGAATCGTAGTGAAAGCAAAAGTATATTAGATACTTTTGATTCCAAAATAAGAGAAACAGAGGCTGAATTAGAAAAACAAACTGAAGATTTTGAACAAATTGCTGAAAAATATAAAGATGAGTTGCCTCAAAATGATACTCCTAAAAATGATACAAACAACAATTTAGCCTCTTTTTTCGATTCTATTATTTAATTTTTTTCTCTAAAACTTCTTTTAAAGGCATTATCATACTATCTATATCCCCCGCTCCAATCGTTACCACAATTTCGCAAGGCAATGATTGAATAATAGATGTTAAATTTCCCTTGTTACAAAGTAATTTCTCGGTAGCTTGAGCCTTTCCTAAAATCATTTGAGAGTTTATCCCTTCTATGGGTTTTTCACGAGCAGGGTAAATATCCAATAAAATTAGTCTGTCTGCCAAAGATAATGTTTCAGCAAATCCATCCGCAAAATCTCTTGTTCTTGAGTACAAATGAGGCTGAAAAATAGCTGTGATGTGCTTTTCAGGATACAACATTCTCACCGCTGTCAAAAATGCTCGTATTTCTTCAGGATGATGAGCATAATCATCTATTTGGATAATTTCAGGCGTTTTCAAAATATACTCAAAACGTCTTTTTACACCTTTAAAACTCTCTAAACCAGCTTTTATTGAAGATCCTTCTATACCTATACTCTCAGCAACAGATAATGCTGCTAAAGCATTTAGAATATTATGATACCCAGGAACACCTAAAGTAATATTTGAGATGACTTGGGTAGGCGTTTGAACATCAAAAATAAAGTTACCTTCTTGGATTCTTATATTTTGAGCATAATAATCACATTGTTGCAATCCAAAATTCCGTACTTCTATCTGATTTTCAATTTTCAAATTCAATGAGGATTTGATAAAAAGCTTGCCATTTTCTTTAATTTTTCTCACAAACATTTCAAAAGATTCTTTAACGGCATTTGAATTTTGATAAATATCCAAATGATCAGCATCAGTTGAAGTGATGATAGCAATATCTGGGTGAAGTGTTAGAAATGACCTATCATACTCATCTGCTTCTACCACAATTAAAGCTTCTTTATCTTTGCTCAGGAGTAAGTTCGTTGCATAATTTTGCGTAATACCACCTACAAAAGCTGTTACAGGTTTTTGAGCATAATGCAACAGATGGGCTACTATAGATGATGTCGTTGTTTTCCCATGTGTTCCTGCAATCGCAATCGTAAAATTATCTTGTGTGATGAGTCCAAGAGCTTCTGCTCTTTTCAATATCTTAAAATCATTTTTCTTAAAATATTGCCAACCCAAGTGTTCTGTTGGAACAGCAGGTGTGAAAACAACTAAAGTATTTTCACGCAAAAAATTGGAAGGTATCAGATTTGGAGTTTCATCAAATACAATAGACATTCCTTCCTCTTGCAATTGTGTTGTAAGTTGCGAAGGGGTTTTATCATAACCAGATACTTCATATCCTTGAGCCTGAAACCAACGAGCCAAAGCACTCATTCCTATCCCTCCAATACCCAAGAAATAAACTTTTTCAAAATCTTTAAGATTCATAGAATAATTTTAATGATGTAAGTTCTGGCAATTTAATTTAAAAATTTGGTTTTGAACAAAATTTATCTTTATAAAAATTAGATTTTAGCATAAAAATTGTTATATTTATCATGGTATCTAAAATTGATTTATTATGAAGAACTATAAGCTTTTTTCGGGTTTGGTATTGGGAATCAGTACCTGCGTATTGGTAGCATGTGGAGTGGGTGGAGGCTCTAATCTTTCTGTGAATACTGTGGGATGGTCAGCAGAAACACCCGTTGATGTAAAGTTTACTCCAACAAACGATAACTTTAAAGAATTTATAGGAAATTTTCAGCAAGCAAAATTCCCTATGCAATTAGATGAGAGAAATATAGCATTTTTCAGAGCAAAAGCTTCTTTCAAAAATGACCAAATGCAATCTCAAGAGCCTACATGGAAGAAAAAGCTTATTGCCGATAAATTTGAAGAATTCGTACCATCTATCAACGAAGGTAGATTTAGCAGAGTTCCTACACATAGCGAAACACAATATGTAGCAAAACTTGCTGAAAACTCTCAATTTGTAGCTGTTATTTACAGTATTTCTACAGCTTATGGCGATTATGGCTATTCTGAAGATTCAAACAATACACCAGTTCGTTTTATGCTCAGCACTTACAACAATAAAGGTGAAATTATAGACGAAAAAGTGATTGCATATAATGATAGAATGGGAATGTCCACTGCAACTATTGAGAAGAATCTCAAAGTAAAAACTCAGAAATTTGAGAATGTATTTGGTAAAGATGAAGATGGAAATTCTAACTATATCCCAACAGGCAAAAAAGTAAAATCAGAAATTACTTATCAAATTTCTAAGAATGGAACAATTGAGACAGTTGGAGAAAGTAAATCAAAAGATAAAGAAGCGAAAGATAGAACTGATTATGTATTTTAATTAAAAGCTATAAAATAAATTAAAAACTCTAACTCAAAATGGTTAGAGTTTTTTTATGCTCATATATATTTGTTTATCTTTTATAAGTATTAACCAATTTATGAGTAACGAAAAAAACTCATTTAACATATCTGATTATTAAAAAAGTAAATCATAATTAAGTATTTGAAACTCTAAAATTTCTATTATTTAATAAACTTTAAATAATATCATAAACTATAAAAAAGCAAAAGGGCTCTAAATAGAGCCCTTTTATTATGTTTTTTTGTTTTACTAAGGGAATACAACGCCTCTGATATTACGAGCATTTACATCAATCAAAGGAATTTGAGCAATGTAAGTAGTGTTGATAGCCTTGATAAATTGGTTTGCTACAATTGCATAACCTTTAGGAGTTAAGTGAACACCATCTAAAGAGAACAAACCACCACTAATAAATGCAGAGTTTACAGAAACACCATCAATACCGTTATTTTGGATAATTTGGTTAAAGATAGCGTCAGCATCTACAATAGCTAAACCTTTAATTTGAGCAGCAGAACGAAGTTTTGTATTGAATGCTGTAGTTGCTGTACGAATGATTGTTACTTCTTGTCTATCTAATACGATATTGTCTGCAATAGGATTAGCGAGAACAGGAAAATTTGCAGGTCCCACAGGGTTTGCAGGGTTAAAGCTTGGGTTTGGTCTCACAACACCTAAACCAGCAGATAAACCAGTTGTAGCATTTGTAAGAGTAGCTTGTCCTGAAAGCAAGAAGAAATCTATTGCTGGATTCATTTGAAGAACTCTATTACCTCCTGTGATATATACAGCATAGTTGTTTGAGCCTGTTGTAAAACCAGGGCTGTTAAAACCTGCTAACTGATATGCTAAGTTCGCTTGAGCTGCTGTTAAACCACTTGATAAAGGGAATGTAATTCTTGGGAAAACTCCACCATTCGCTGCTGCAACTGCAGGATTTACAGTTCTGACAAAAGGAATAGTTGCAACATCAGGGATAGTAGCCACAACACCTTTTGCTCCATTAGCAGTTAATTTATTTATTAAACTATCTGTACTTGCATTAAATAAAGGCGTTGCTGTAATTGTACCAGGGATACCTGTAGTACTTATAGGATATTGACCCGAAACAAATATACCAGTTGAGTCTCCACCACGAGTAGCATAACCTAATACGTCATTGTTACCTAACCAACAAGTAAAGAATGTAGGATTAGCTTCAGCTACAAAATCTGTATATTTTTTAGCTGTAAGAGGTGGTAATAGACGTTCAAAATAAGGGTTTAATTGAGCAACAGAAGCATTTGTAACTTCTACCATTCTCAAACCTGGGATACCCAAGTTATTGTTAGGACCTTCATGACGAGCCAATTGTCCTGTTGTAGCGTTTGTTACAGCCAATTCTGTTGTTACAGGAGTGATGATAGGACTACCAGTAGATGTCCAACCTGTAATTTGTACATATCCTGAACCGTTTTTCTGAGCTTCGCTAAAAAGAGGCTGAGGGAAATCTCCACCACCTACAAGCTTGAACTGACCAGCAAGATAGTTAGGATATGATTTCATTTGTACATCTCTGTATAAACCACCATCTGCAAAACCAGCAGTAAGTGAATTACCAACAGATACATATTTAGTAAAATCTAAGCTTTTTCCTTTTGAAATAGGCGTTTGATCTAACTTGGGTTTACAAGCAGCAAGAGCCAATGTTCCAAGTGCTGCGTATGCAAAATTTTTATAAGATATCAATTTCATATTAATTTCAAGATTTTTAGATACGAGTTAAACATTTTAGAAACTGTAAGATACACCAAGACTACCAACAATTACTCTTGTTTTGTAAGTTCCCGCAGGACCAACTGGAGCATTTCTATTGTCTAAAGCCACATTAGAGTTTGTTCTTTTAGCTTTATCACCATAAAGAACACTTGCATCAATGTTTAATTTGCCAATTTTATATCCTAAACCACCAGATAAATAAGTAGTATTTGCATCTGGAGTTTCTGCAGTCATGTAACCATCAGGTACAGGAGTAGGGTCAAAATAACCACCAGCTCTTAAACTCAAGTCTTTGATTTTGTACTCAGCACCAGCACCCAATACAATTCTGTCTTTGTAATTACGTGGAGAAGCAGAAAGCGTTGAACCAGCTACAGCATCTTTGAAAGTGAATGCTAATTCTTTATAAGCACTCCAGAATGTATAACGAATATCAAAGTTAAAAGTAAAATTTTCATTGGGCTGTAAAGAAGACCCAAAAGTAAGCACTGCAGGCAAAGGAAGCTCAGAAGTGAAACTTGTTGTAGATGTTCCATTTGCTAAATTAGGGAAACTCGCTGCAAGACTCGCTCCAGCAGGACCTTGTAAGTTCGGAAGGTTTGAGAAAGTAGCTGTTCCATCTTCTACCTTAGCTTTAATTTCAGAACGGTAAGCAATACCTACGCTGATTTGCTCTACAGGTTTGAAAGTTACCCCTAAATTCCAACCAATGCCATTTGCTTTACCATCCAATTCAGAATCAGCAAACAATCCATTAACAGGAAGAGCTGTTTTTCTTTGAAGATTTACACTGCCTAGCATGTATTGGAAACCAGCACCAACAGAGAGTTGTTTGTTGATACGATAAGCGAATGTAGGCTGAATGTAAATAGCTCTTAAAGTTAGTTGTTGTAAAGATGTCTGTCCAACCCAACCATCTTCCCACTTTACTGTAGAACCATAAGGTGTAACTACACTCAAGCCAGCTTTGAAAGCTTTGTCTTTACCAAAACCATAAGCTCCATGTAAATAAAATGGTGTACTAACAGGGTTTTCTGTCTTATAGATTTCACTACCCAATGTAGGTGAAAATTCTATATTAGAGAAAACTGCATTCACACCCACAGCAATCCCACCAGATTCAAGGAAACCAATCGAAGCAGGGTTATAAAAAGCATTACTTACATCTGCTAAAGCAGAACCAGTATTGCCCATCCCTGTTTGTCTAACTCCTTGTAGTATTACCTGAAATCCGCCTGCTTCTGCCCATAACGCAGTACACAAGCCCAGCATTGTAAAAATTATTTTTCTCATAATAAGATAGCATTAAGTTTAAGTTAAGGAAAATTAAATTTCGACAAATTTAAAAACTATAATATAATTTTTGCAATATATAGTTAGTTTTTTTAATTCTGAAAAAACTAAAAAATATTTTTTTATTCAATGACTCTATCTATTGCATGTATTACGCCATTTTTAGCAGGAACATCAGCAACCACTACTTTTGCATCACCAATTGTTATGTTATCACCATTTACAATTACCTTTAATTTTTTACCTTGTAAAGTAGTAATTTCAGGTGTTTTTTGAAGACTTGCAACATCAAATTTTCCTTTTATAATATGTCCTTTTACAAAACTTGCTCCTTGTTTAAGTAGTTGAGTCATTTTTGCTTCACCTAATTGCTCTATTGCTTTGTTGTTGGGTACTAATATAGTATAGGTATCTTCTTTACCGAGCATTTCAGATACATTTGTATTGAGATAAGACGCAAATAAAGAAAAATTTTCGTTTGTATTGAGCATGTCTAAAAGTGTAGGTGTTTCTTGAGCGTTTTCAACAGGTTTTTGCTTCTGAAGAACTTTTGTAGAATCTTGCTCCGTAGCCAGCCCATTTGTTTTTTCTTCTTTACTTCCACAAGAAAGGATAAATGTGGAAATAAAAATCAAATAAATAAGTTTGTGGTACATTTCTATGTATATTTTTTAGATTAAAAACAAAACTTTAGCAAGTTATATAAAATTTGTATAATTTTTGTGCTTTATTTCTCAAAACTTTTACAATGCCTTATTTGTTAAAATATGGCAAAACAACCACTTATGAAACTATTCTTTTTTTTCTTATGGGGATTTCCCTTTTTTTGTTTGGGGCAATATCAATTTCAATTTGATAAAAATCATCAAATTGAGCAAGGTGGCTCAGCAATTCAAAACCCTTGGGCAGGTGGTTTAAACTCTCCTCAGATTTCTACCATAGACTTAAATTTAGATGGGACATTGGATCTATTTGTTTATGACCGCACCAATCAGAAGGTTTATACTTTTATAGCCCATTCTTTTTTGAAAAAGTATATTTATCAGCCAGAGTATGAGAACCTATTTCCTGATTTTAATGGTGCTGGTTGGGTGTTGTTATATGACTATAATAATGACAACAAAAAGGATATTTTTGCTGGCTATAACTTTGGTGTTCAAGCTTATAAAAACACTTCCGTTTCTATTTTGAGTTTTACTAAACAATATGAATTGTTAGAAACAGAAAGTGTTGGTATTCCTTTTAAATATAATCTTTCAATTTTCAGTACAGATATACCTGCATTCCAAGATATAGACGCAGATGGCGATTTAGATGTTCTTTTTTTAGATTTTCATAATGGACAAATGGAATTGCATCTAAATAGAAGTAAAGAAAGATATGGTAATACTGATTTTTTAGAATTTGAACGTATTAATTATTGTTGGGGCGATTTTTTAATTCAAGAGATTAATTGTGATGATATTGTTTTTAATATTGCTTGTCCTTTCAATAATCTAAAATTAAGTGATGGAAGGCAAAAAATAAACCATACAGGAGCTTCTGTATTACTTTCAGATATTAATGGTGATGGTTTGCAAGATTTACTAGTTTCTGGGGTCAGTTGCAATAAAATCTATGTGATGATTAATCAAGGAACAAATAAAGGAGCTGTCTTTAGAGATTTTACAAGCCAATATCCTGCTTCTTTTCCAATTAATTTAGGGGTCTTTACTGCTCTCTACTCTGAAGATGTAACATTTGATGGTAAAAAAGATTTGATAGCAACTTCTAATTTATACGAAAATGAAAATAATTTAGGAGATTTTAGTCAATCTGTTTGGCTCTACAACAATGTTGGTAGCAACAGTATTCCTCAATGGAACTTTTTACAAAAAAACTTTCTACAAAGCGAAATGATTGATATTGGGCAAGGAGCTTCCCCAAGTTTTGTAGATATAGATGGAGATTCAGACCTTGATTTATTTATTGGCAACGAATTCTTTTTCAGTAAACAAAATCCTAACAAATCAACTGTAAAGTTTTATAGAAATAATGGAAATGCCAATCAAGCTCTATTTACTTTGGAGAATGAAGATTTTATGGAGTTATCCAAATATAAGTTTTTAGAAATTCAGCCACAATGGAAGGACTTAAATAATGATGGTAGCCTTGATTTTGGATTGATCACCACCGATTCTACAAATAAAAAAACAACTTTTTACTTTTTTTCTAATCAATCTCCTAAAAACAGAGCTGTTCAATTAAATTCACAAATTCTTCCGTTTCCTATTGCTTTGGAGAAAGGTGATAGACCTTATTTTTATGATATAGATGCAGATGGCGATTTGGATATATTCAATACCAAACCTTTGGGAAATATCGTTTTGTTGGAAAATAACAAAGGTAGTTATGTAGAAAAAAACACAAATGTTTTAAATATTCAAATTTCAGCATTAGGGAGAAATCCAAGCATCACGATTGCTGATTTTGACTTGGACAGGAAGGATGATTTAGCTTTCATTAATAATGTAGGTTTTTTGGAAATTTACTCAGATATAAAGAGTAATTATAATACGAGTCTTTTACCTCAAAGAGATATTATAAAAACTTCTTTAATATCAAGCCAATCAAAACATTTTTTTGGTTCTTTTTCTAAAATATCCAACACTGACCTAAATGGAGATAAAAAGCCAGATATAATTATTGGTTCACATACAGGAGGTATTCAAATTTTATCAAATACTATTGCCAAAGAAATATTACCTTTACCTGAACAAACGGATTTAATATTAAAACCTAATCCTACTCGAAATTATATATATATTCAACCACTTGGTATAGGAGATATTAATATTTATAGTTATACAGGACAAATTCTTTTTTCTTCAAGAATCGAAAGTGATAAAGAATTTGTTGTAAATGTAGAAACATGGGCATCGGGTTTATATATTGTTCGTTTCAAAGATTTAACAGGTGTTAATAAAACTGCAAAATTTGTAAAAATCAACAACTAATTTATTGTGTTCTATGAAAATTATTCTAAAATATAGCTCTATCCTTGCATTTTTATTGCTGATGCTTCCCTTTTCAGGGTATGCAACTCACTTGCAAGCAGGGCAAATAACCCTTACACGCCTCGACCCTGTTCAGCTTACTTACAGAATTACTCTAATTGTTTACAGAGACAAAGTAAATTTATTTGGAAATGGAAACACTGCAGAATTGGCAGAAACTGCAAACATTGTAATTTATGATAATAATAATAGAGAAATTACAAGGCTTACAGCCCCTCTTACCAATTTAAATGATTTAAACTCTGATGTACAACAAGGTACTTATGTAATTAATTATACATTTGCTGGAGCTGGAGCTTTCAAGATAACTTTTGCAGAAAGTTATCGAAATGGTTGTATTGTAAATATGACATCTCCTGATGGCACAGATTTATATGTTGAAAGTCAAATTATTATCAACTCTTTCTTAGGAGTAAATAACTCCCCTATTTTACTTGCTGCACCCATTGATTATGCTGGGTTAGGACAAAAATTTTTACATAACCCTGCTGCTTATGATCCTGACGGAGATAGTTTAGCTTTTAAATTAGTTACTCCTCAAAGTGCCTTAAATACAAATGTTCGTAATTATAGAGATTTAGTAAATTTTTTAGGGCAAGCAGAAGGTGGTGGGCCAGGCTCCGTAAGTATTAGTCCAACACAAGGAACTCTTACTTGGAATACGCCTAACTCTATTGGCTGTTTCAATGTAGCTATTAGGGTAGAAGAATGGCGTAAAAACTCAACTGGTAGATATGTTTTTTTAGGTTATGTAGTAAGGGATATGCAGATTATTGTGAGAAACTCTAATAATCGAAGACCAATTCTTACTTTACCTAACAACCTTTGTGTTGCTGCCAATGAAACTATTGCTACACAAATTTCAGCTTCAGACCCTGATTTACATTGTGTCAAAATAGAAGCTACTGGACAAATGTTTGATGCTAATTCTCCTGCTCCAAGGGCTTTTCTTACTACAAGTAATGGCAGTAATTACACAGGAAATTGTTTAGCATCACCTGCAAATATTACTTTAAATTGGACTCCTTCTTGCGATTATATCAGACAACGTCCTTATCAAATTATTTTTAAAGCTACAGACGGGCCTCCTCCTGTAATAGGTCCAAGTTTGGTAGATATTAAGGTTTTAGAAATTACTGTTGTTGGACCTAAACCTCAAAACTTACAAGCTGTTGCAGATAATACCAATGATGTCATTAATTTAAGTTGGAATCCTTATATCTGTGCTAGTAAAGCACGAGATATGATTATTTGGAGAAGAGACGGATGTCCTACAAATAATCCAGCAGTTTGTGATGTAGGTGCACCAGATGGACAAGGTTATTATGAAATAGGTAGAGTTCCTATTGGGACAACCAATTTTGTAGATAGAACTGCAAAAATCGGGGCTGTTTATTCTTATCGTGTTTCTGCTACTTTCCCTCCTCCTCAAGGTGGTGAAAGTTATGCTTCGGATGAATCTTGTGTAGCATTAGTGATTGATGTTCCTATATTTACTAAAGTAGATGTAACAGAAACTTCTACCACAACAGGCAAAGTACGAGTAGAATTTATTCAGCCTTTTGAATTTCCTTTAGGCAAACCATCTGACCCTTTTGGATATAAAGTTTATAGGGCTGAAGGTATCAATCCTGCTAGTAAAGTGGGCAATTATGCAGAAGTTTTTAGTTTACTCAACAAAAACTCTAATGATACAGATATTATTGGATTTACAGATAATAATCTCAACACCACTGAAAAGCAATATCATTATCGAATAGCATTTTTCTCTAATGCAACCAATGAGGGTAGCAAAGTATTTCGAGATTCTTCGGATGCTGCCTCTACTGTTCGTTTAGATTTAGAATATGCTTCCAGTTGTTTACGCCTTCTTTGGAAATATGATGTTCCTTGGGGAAACAGAGGCTATAATCATGATATTTTCAGAAGTACAAGCAACCCTAATGGTTTTAGTGATATAGGAGATTATTTTGTAAGCTTTCAGAGTAGTGGTTTGTTTGATGATGGTACTGTTTTACAACAAATAAACTATTTCTACTATACTACTACACGAGGTTGGTATTTTAACAATGCCATTAGTGCAAGATACCCAAGTTTAGCTGTACCTTTAGTAAATAATTCTCAAATAGATAATGACAGCCCAAAAGATGTCATTAAGCCATGTCCTCCTATTTTGAGCATTAATCCTATAGATTGTAATAATTTTACACAAACAGAGCCTTACACCAATTTTATCAGTTGGATAAATGACCCTGAAGGAAATACTAATCCTACTTCTTGTGGTAATGTTGGAGATGGGTGTGAATTTGAACCCAATAATATAGCTTTCTTCAAAGTGTATTATAAACCTACATTACAAGCTCAATATACTTTCATTGGACAAGTATCTGGCTCTACATTCAGTTTTGAACATACAGGTTTAATTTCTTTGGCAGGTTGTTATGCTGTAAGTGCTGTAGACAAAGCAGGAAATGAAGGCGATTTAAGCAATGAGGTTTGTGTAGATAATTGTATCAAATTTGAATTGCCAAATGTTTTTACCCCAAATGGAGACAATGTAAATGATGTATTCAAACCTTTTGAACCAGTAAGATTTGTAGAAAGAATAGAATTTGAGGTTTACAATCGTTGGGGCAAGAAAGTTTTTGAGCGAAGCAACGATATTAGAATCAATTGGGCTGGGAATGTAGCCAATACAGTAGAAGATGTAGCGAATTCTGCATTACCAGCAGGTACATATTATTATGTTGCAAAAGTTCGATTCTTCCGATTAGATACATCCAACGCCGAAAAGGTTTATAAAGGTTGGGTACAAATCATGAAATAAAAATAAAAGGCAAGGTTTTCTTGCCTTTTATGCTTTTTGATATGTATTTTGTAATTCTCTTATAGAATTTCAAACATTCAATGTCTTCACTTCGCAGATTAGCCTCAGATACAGTTTGGTATGGTGTAAGTAATATTATTAGCCGTTTTGCCAATTATTTAGTTACACCTATTCATACAAAAATATTTTTACCCAAAGAATATGCTATCATTGGGGATTTGTATATTTATGTTACTTTTTTGAATGTAATTTTCACTTTTGGTACTGAAACCTCTTACTTCAGGTATGCCAATGATATGGATGAAAAGAAGATTTATAATCAGAATTTCACTTCATTACTACTTTATAGTTTTTTACTCTCAGGGATAATTATAGCCTTTTCTACACCTATTACAGAGTTTTTAGGTTATCCTAATAAAGAGAAGTACATTTTATATTTGGGTATTTTAATGGCTGTAGACACACTTTTGAGTCTGCCATTTGCTCGTGTAAGACAACTCAAAAAGAATAAACTTTTCGCTTTTGCAAAAATATTTAATATAGGAGTATATTTATTTTTAAATATTTTCTTTTTATGGTTTTGCAATGATATCTCCCAAGGAAAATACTTAAACTTCCTCCAACCACTAATCACACCCTGGTTTGATACAAAAGATTTGATAGGTTATGTATTTTTATCTCAGCTATTAGCCAATATTCCTTTATTTTGGCTTTTAAGAAAAGAGGTATTTAACTACTCATTTGTTTGGGATAAGGCTTTAGTAAAAAAAATATTTATATATAGTTATCCTATAGCCATATTAGGTTTGGCGGGGACACTTAATTCAGTAGCAGATAGATTTTTTATCAAGAACTATTTACCCAGTCATTTTGGAAATAGAGAACATCTTTTAGGAATTTATTTTGCTTGTATCAAGTTTTCAGTTTTTATTTTAGTCCTTATTCAAGGTTATCGTTTTGCAGCAGAACCTTTCTTTTTCTCCAAAGCTAAAGATAAAAATGCTCCAGAATTGCTTGCTAAAGCTATGGAGTATTTTGTGATTGTTGCCTGTTTTTCTGTATTGGCAGTTAGTTTGAATATAGATTGGCTTAAATTTTTATTATTAGGGAAAAGAGAGTATGATGCAGGTTTAGTCATTGTTCCTACATTTTTATTTGCCAATGTACTTTTAGGCGTTTATTATAATTTAACTGCTTGGTTTAAAATCAGTGACAAAACTTATTATGGAACATATATTTCTATTATTGGTGCTATCATTACTATTATTGGCAATTTAGGTTTACTACCAGTTTTTGGAATATTAGGTTCATCTATTGCTAGCCTTATTACATATAGTTCTATGGCTTTTCTATGCTATTATTGGGGACAAAAATTTTACCCTATTCCCTATAATTTAGTAAAGATATCAGGTTATATTTTATTTTCTACTATTTTAGTTTGGGTAGCAAGCCAAATAGTATTTGAAAATTTATGGACTGGTTTCTTCTTCAAAAACATACTTAATATTATATTTTTGGCCGTTGTTTTTTTCTTTGAAAAAAAGACATTGATGCCTTTTATCAACAAAATTAGAGGTAGAGTTTCTTTGTAAAAAAATTATTACTATTTTTGCGGAAAATTATAATTCACTATTATTCATTATATTATGGCAAAGGCATCTGATGTTTCAAGAGGAAATTTTATTCGTTATGATGGAGAATTGATGCAAGTTGTGGAAGTATTACACCGTACACCTGGCAACTTGAGAGCATTCTACCAAATGAAATTAAGAAATATTAAAAATGGTAAATTGGCAGAAAATCGTTTCCGCCCTGACGAAACTGTAGAGATTGTTCGTGTAGAATTAAAAGAAATGATGTATTCATACAGAGAAGGGAAAAGTCTTGTTTGTATGGATAACGAAACTTTTGAACAAGCGTATATTGATGAAGTAGCTTTTGGAGAAGGTCTGCAATTTTTGAAAGAAGGTATTGTAGTGAAGGTAAGCTTTGATGATACTAATAATGCTATTTCTGTAGAATTACCTGCATCCGTTGAACTTCTAGTTACTTATGCTGAACCTGGTGTAAAAGGAGATACAGCTACCAAAACACTCAAACCTGCAACCTTAGAAACAGGTGCAACTATTAGTGTTCCTTTATTTGTAAATGAGGGAGAACTTATAAAAGTAAATACCACCACAGGTGAATACATGGAAAGAGTAAAATAATTTGAAAAAAACCTTGCACTTGCAAGGTTTTTGCTTTTAGTAAGAATATTTATTAAATTTGATTTGTGTTCATTTATTTAACTAACTTCTTTTCAAGTATGAAAAAAATTATCTTATCAGTATGTTTTTTATTAGTATCTGTATTAGGATATTCACAAAAAGCAGAAGATGTATATCAAGAAGCTTTAGCACGTCTACAAGCTAAAGAATATAAAGAGGCTATTGAAAAGTTAGATTTAGCAATTACTATTAATCCTAAATATCAAGATGCTTATTTACAAAGAGGTTTTGCTAAGAAAGCTCTTTTACAATATCAAGGAGCTTTGAATGATTTTACCAAGGTTGTAGAACTTAACCCTTCACTTACAGAAGCTTACTACGAAAGAAGTAGCCTTTATATGCAAATTGGAAAAGAAACTGAGGCTTTACAAGATTTACACAAAGTAAATCAACTTGATTCTACACATGTACATGCTTATGTAGATAGAGGTAATATTTATAAATCCAAAGATGGTAAATTAGCTATTAAAGAGTATGAAAAGGCTATCAAAGTTAATCCTAAGCATGAAGCTGCTTATTATCATCTAGCTTCATACCATTACAATATTGAACAATATGCAAAAGCTACTAGTGAGTTAAAAAGATTATTAGTTGTTAACCCTAAACATGCAGGAGCATATTCTTTAAAAGGAGAAATTGAATTAACTCAAAAAAAGTATAAAGAGGCCCTTGTTGATTTAAACAAATCTATTGAGATTGACAATACAGTGGGTAGTACATTTACATTTAGAGGTATAGCTCATATTCATTTAGGGCAAAAGAAATTAGCTTGTGAAGACTGGAAAAAAGCCCAAGAGTTGGGAGATGTAGAATGTGAAGAATATTTAGAAAAACACTGCAAATAGTAAAAGCCCAGTTAATAACTGGGCTTTATTTTTTTATAACAGATTTTATACTTTCAATGACAAAGCTAATTTCCTCCTGACTCATTGGAACATATAATGGTATAATAATACTCTTATCACATAAATCCTCTGAGATGGGCAATTTTTCTGTTGAATACCCCTTATAAGCTGTTTCTCTATGTGATGTCATCACTCCTGAACGAGTTGCTATTCCCATATCCAAAAGTTTTTGCATTAACTCATCTCTCAAAATAGGTGTATTTTCTTTGAGATACATAGAATATGACTGATAGTTAGAAAAATATCCTTCTTGTTCAATAGGCAACATAAAAAAATCTATGTCTTTAAATGCCTCATGGTATTGCATCGCTATTTTTCTGCGTTCTTCTACAATCCAATCAAGTTTTTCAAGTTGCTTAATTCCTACAGCAGCCTGAATATCAGTCATTCTATAATTATAACCCAGTTCTAAATGATCTGTAATAATTACTTTTGTAGATTCATGACGAACTCTGTCATTTATAGCCATTCCATGCTGACGAAGCAACTTTAATCTTTCATAGAAGTCTTCTCTTGAGGTAGTTATCATTCCTCCATCTCCAGTTGTAATTACTTTTCGAGGGTGAAAAGAAAAACAGACTAAATCAGAATAATAACCAATTTTATGCCCTTTATAGCTTGAACCAGCAGCACAAGCAGCATCTTCTATCAAAGCTATATTTTGTTCCTTACATAGACTTGTAAAAGCCTCTATATCAGCAGGCATACCTATTTGATGAACAATTAAGATTGCTTTTGTTTTAGATGTAATTTTATTTTTTACATCCTCTATATCAAGATTATATGCTTGATTCACTTCTGCAAAAACAGCTCTTGCACCCATATAACGAATGCAATTAGCTGTAGCAATGTAGGATAGTGATGGACAAATCACCTCATCTCCTTCTTGTACACCAGCTACAATCATAGCCAAATGTAAACCTGTAGTACAGTTAGAAACAGCCACAGCATATTTAGAGCCTACATAAGTTGCAAATTTTTCTTCAAATTCAGCAACTTTAGGTCCTTGAGTAACCCATCCTGTCAAGATGGTATCATAAGCATATTGTGCTTCTTCTTTATCTAAATAAGGTTTTGCAACAGGTATTTTCATAGCTTTAGTTTTTCCAATTTTCAACTTTTACTTCTTGTATAAGATTTTTTTGTTGCATGAGATTTTGATAATATTCTACTGTTTCTTTCAAACCTTCTTTAAAAGTATAGGAAGATTTAAATTTTGTGATTTCGTAGAATTTCTTGGCATCTACCCACAAACGAGGAACATCAGCAGGACGGTCAGGTAGATACTCTATACCTAATTTTTCTTTATTCATGGTTTTGAGTAAGCCTTCCAATAAAAATTTCATAGTATATTCAACACCAGTACCAATATTAATAGTTTCTCCGTTTAAAATAATTCCTTTATCTGACTGTTGTATTTTTAGTAATTCAAATAGAGCTTTGGCTGTGTCTTTTACATAGAAAAAGTCTCTTGTGATACTTCCATCTCCAAAAATCATAGGTTGTTCATTGTATAAAACTCTCACAATACTTCTTGGAAGTATTTCTCCTGCATCTCCTTCATAATGAGCTCTTGGCCCATAATTATTGAATATTCTTAAAACTGTACCTTTCAATCCATAACATTCATTATAGGCATGAACATAGTGTTCGCCAACCAATTTGCTTGCTCCATATACTGTTAAAGGAGCTGTAGGTGCTTGTTCTGTGATAGGAAATTGCTTTGTTTTCCCATAAATTTCAGAAGTAGAAATATAGAAAAAGTGCTTAACGTTCACTTTTTTGGATGCTTCTAAAATGTTCAATGTACCTTCTGCATTGACTCTGTGGTTTTCGAAAGGGCTATGAATAGAATGTCTTACTCCTAAACAAGCTAAGTGAAATACATAATCTATTTCTTGTAAAACAGCATCACAAGTGTTTTTATCTAAAATATCTCCTTTGATAAATTCAAAGCTTTGATTTTTTTGAGCCTCTTCAAGATTATCTAATTTTCCATTAACAAGATTATCTAGTACTCTTACAGAAAATCCTTCCTTTAATAATTTATCTACCAAATGAGAGCCTATAAAACCAGCCCCTCCAGTAACCAATATTTTCATATTTTATTTTGATTTATTTCAACAATTTCATCTATAATAAAAATAGGTCTTTTTCTGCTTGCATCCAAAGTTCGCCATAAATATTCAGCAATAATCCCAAGTGATATATTAGTAATTCCAAAACCAATCATGAGAATAGAAGTTAATGCTGTCCAGCCTTCTTTTATATCATCCAATATCAACTTTCTGGTTATCAAATATATAGCAAATAAAATACCAACAACAAATAAAATTATACCCACAACACTCACTAATCTAATAGGGAAAAAGGAAAATGCGACGAATGAATCTACTAGTAATTTTATTTTTTTATTGAGCGTCCATTTTGACTTTCCTGCTTTTCTAGGTTGTTTTTGATATTGAATAGTGGTTTGTTTGAAGCCAAGTGTGAGTATTTGCAAGAAAATAGAAGAATTGGATTCTATATTCTGATTGAGTTGTTTTTGGATTTTTTGGCTAAACATTACTATATCAAAACCATTTTCAGGAAAATTTTTCACAGCAAAACGTTGCATTAATCTTGCATAAAATCCTGAAAACCAATTTTGTTTTTCATTTCTTACAGCCCATACAATTTCTTTATTATCTTTCTGAATTTCTTCATATAACTGATTTATTAGCTCCAAAGGATCTTGTAAATCGGCGTACATAAAAGTAATGTATGTGCCTTTTGCGTGAAAAATACCAGCTCTAAGAGCTGCATGAGAGCCATAATTTTGCGATAACTTTATAATTTTTGCTTCAAAATAGTTCATAGAAGCACTTTTTAATAGCTCAAAGGAATTATCTTTTGAGCCATCATCAATAAAAATCACTTCTATTTTTTTTTTGCTATTCGTTTTACAAAACGCTATCAAAGAGTCTATTAAGAAAGGGATATTTTCTGATTCATTCAGAAAAGGAATTAATATGGAAATATCAATGTTCATACTATTTCTTTGGCTGGATTGCCCACAATTTTTTTATGAGTACCAAAACTATTTATTACATTTGCTCCCAAGCCTATCATAGTTTTTTCTCCAATGATAGTATTATTTATAATATTTGTTCCACTTCCTATATAGCAACTCTCACCAATATCACAAAAACCAGCAATTACAACATTTGAGCCTATGCATGTATAATTTCCAATTTTTGTATCATGGTGAATTACACTGTTAGGCAAGATAACTACATTATCTCCTATTTGGGCGTTATGGGTAATTACTACTCCTGCCATAATCAAGCAATTGTTACCAACTTTTGCATATTTAGAAATTTGAGCCGTTGGATGAATAATATTCATAAACCTTTCTTGAGGCAAATTTAGACTTTGAATAATTTCCTTTCGTTTTTGAAAATTATTCGGACTACCTACACAAGCAAGAACTTTCGCCATAGAAAAATTGAGGAATGCTTTTCTATCAAATATTTGAAAATCAAGATAAGTATTTCCTATTTTCTCTGGATTGTCATCTACAAACCCTAAGACTTCAAATCTATCATCCAAGCAATCCAAAGCCTCCATACTATTGCCTCCAAATGGAAATAGTAAAATTTGCGTTTTCATTAATATTGATTTATTTTTTCAATAATGTAGTTTACTTCTTCATTTGTAAGTTCTGCATACATCGGCAACGACAAACAATGTTCTGCCAAATATTCAGCATTAGGGCAATCTCCTTTTTTATATCCTAAATGAGCATAAGCCTTTTGTAAATGACAAGGTACAGGATAGTGCATACCAGGAAATATACCTTGTTCGTTTAAGAATTTTTGCAAATTATCTCTGTTTTCAGTTGTAATTACAAATAAATGATAAACAGAATCCGCAAAATCAGGCTGGGCTTGCATTTTAATTTTTGCGTTTGTAACCCCTTTCTGATACATCTTAGCAATTTCTTTTCTCCGATTATTCCAATTATCTAAGTATTGTAATTTTACACTTAAAACAGCTCCTTCTATTCCTCCCATTCTCATATTATATCCTATTTGATCATGATAATAACGTACTATCGAACCATGATTTCTAAGACTTTGCAAGTGTTTAAAGTATTTTTCGTTATTAGTCGTAATACCTCCACCTTCTCCATAAGTACCTAAATTTTTACCAGGGTAAAAGCTAAAACATGCCATTTCACCAAATTGACCAATTCTTTTACCTTTATAATAAGCTCCATGAGCCTGAGCAGCATCTTCGATTAAAAACAAATTATGTTTTTCACATATTTTTTTTACTGCATCTATATCAAATGGTTGTCCATATAGATGAACTCCTGCTATTGCTTTTGTTTTAGTGGTTATTTTTTTTTCTATTTGTGTCGTATCTATTTCCCATGTATCAGGGTTACAATCTACAAAAACAGGAGTAGCATTAGCGTAAGAAACACCCCAAGCTGTTGCTACAAATGTATTTGCTGGCACTATTACTTCATCTCCTTCTCCTATACCCAATGCCAACATAGCTAAGTGTAATGCAGATGTACCATTATTAACAGCTACAGAGTAGTTAGTTTCACAATATTTTGCAAAACTACCTTCAAACTCATCAACATATTTTCCTCCAGAAAAAGCCGTATCATTAAGTACTTGTTCTATTTTTGGTAGAACTTCTTCTTTAATTTGATTATATTGTTTTTTAAGGTCTAAAAATTGGATTTTCATATATTTAATTAAATTACATCATTTATTTCTATTGAGTTTTTAAGACTATAAACTTTTCTTGTGTATTTTCATCCACAATTATAGTTTTTATATCTTTTATCAAAAAATCTATATCTGCAAACTTAGAAGCAACAATATAGTTTATTTTATAATCTTTAATAAATTTTTTTCTCGCCTCAATAACATCTTTATCCTTTATTCTCTTAAAATATTTATCAAAGCATGACACTTCTATCATTCTGCTGACAAATTTATCATTTTTATTAGGTATATCATGAACAGATAAGCAGATTGTATTAAAATTATTGGCAACATACTTAAGGTTTGCTCCCAATACTGAAACATTGGTATTTACAGAAAATTTATGGTTAATATAATAATTAGTGTTTTCAGGTTTATAATCATCTACCCCAAATAAAGAAGCCCCTATAGGATTCAGGGGGGTTATTTTTTATATAACTCTGAATATCATTCAAATACCTTTCACTATAAAATTGTTCAGGATATTTGTTAAAATTAGTTTGGAAGATACATAATCCAATAGTCGTAAAAAAGATAATATACCCCCATTTGTTCGCCTTTTCAAGTGATAACAGGTATAAAAAGTTTATCGTAAAAACCACATTGAGACAAACAATTCCTATATTTTGAAACAACTAAACAGAATCTATCATGGGATTAAACAAAGCCCAACAACATCGAGCAGATGCTACAATCAAAAATAAAGGTAGACATATAGGACTCAAGGCTATATACAATTGTTTAAAAGTTACCTTTTTAATATATACAACGAATATCATAAATATAAAAAAAGGCAGGCTCAACAACATAATTTGCAAAAATGTTCCTCCTACTATATTAATACCTGTTTTTATATAAAATTTTATACTATTGATTGGCTCATAATGAATATTTTGAGATGAATCACCTGTGAGTTGATAGAATAAAATGATTAGCCCAAAGAGTATAAAGGGCAATAAAACTAGTTTCAATATTTCTTTTTTCTTATCCTTTTCTAAAAGGCTTATAACCAACAAAATAACTACTACACTCATTAAAATAGCTGGTGCTACTGTAAAATAAGCTATTGGTATAAGGAGTAGGTTGAGAATACCTTTGTGAATATTTTTTTGTAAAAAAAGTACAGAAGTATAAATTATTGCAATGTATAAGAATGCTATTTTGGGCATTGAAAACCCATTATTGGAAAAAAATTCTATTCCAGAAAGAAATTTAATGGTAATAATAAATTTAAGAAATATACACAAGACTCCTACAAATAAGTCTAATATATTGATATTTTTTTTGAAGTGTTCTATCAATGATATAAATCCGTATGCTATAATGCTTAATAAAAAAGCATTGATTACTATTTCTTGTAAAAAAATGCTTTTTTGTCCAGTAATTTTTATCAGAAAAGCAACTAACCATTCATTAAAATAATGGTATGGTGTTGTTTTATGATAATCTTCTGAAATTAAGTTCTGTACTTGCCAAATATTTTCTTTACCTATTAACGCTAAATACTCACTAATTCTTGCATAACTTATATAATCAACATTTGGAATAGACTTGGGGATTTTTCCTGTAAAATCTCCAAATAAAATATAATATTGAAAGAAATAAAAAAATGAGAATATAGACAATATTAAAAATATACTTTTGAATAATCTCCCATTCTTTAAACTATTATATATTGATACTTGATTAAAAACAATACTTTTTTTGAAGATTATTACATATAACCTCAATAAAATAGGTACAAGAACAAATACCGTTTTAAAGTTTGTTTGATAGATAGCAAATACACATACAACAAGAAATATTCCTATATAGAAATCAGAAAATACTTTTTGATAAGGTTGGTTATCTTCTTTATTAAAAGCATAACTTGCAAGCCAGCCCAATACATACACAAAAAATGTGAAAAGGATATAAACGAGATAGTAGTTTAGTAGCATAGTTCTTTAACTATTTTTATTATTCTATTTTGTAATCATACAGATTTATAAGTTTGATATTAAGTATTTACATTATTTTTTGTTTTATACTTTATTAATTTATCCATAAAGTATATTGTTCCTATCATTAAAATAGGATACGAAGGTATCCAGAATCTCCATTCTGCCAGTTTTATAAAGAAACAAAATAAAATCAAGATATAAATAGGTATTGCAATAAACGTATAGTTTTTATAGTTATTTACACCATATATCAACCCCATGAAACCAAAAACTAAAGTACCATAATATAATAAAGATTGACCAATTTTTATTATCATTTGATATGATTCATAACATTTAAACCATTGATTAACAGGCAAATAGTATGATCCACTATGAAATATTAAATCTTTTACTCGCCTCAAAGAAGATAACAGATAATAATTTAATGGCTTTTCTTTTTGATAATTAGCACTTAATTTATCAAATTCTTGAGCTAGCTTTATATCTTCTTTTTCAGTATAATTTTGATTTAATTCTATCATTCTTTGTTTTAAGACAGATAATTCTTTTGTGGTATATGCCTCTGTCAAGGCATAAGAAGGAAATACATATTCTTTTGTATACTTATCTTCATGAAGGAAATAATAACTTGGAGCTTTTGTTTCCCAAAACACTGTATTTCCTCCCCAACATTTTATAAAGTTGTTCATAGCCTGATGGCTTTGGGATAACCAATATCCTCCAGTAGTATCTTCTTGGAAAGGCACAATTTTTTTATAAACAATATAATTTCTAACAATCCACGGAGATAACATAATTAAGAGTGGTAAACTCACATAAACAGATTTTTGCAAAACTATTTTATATTTCTTATCATATCTTATAAACTCTATACCCAGTAATACAAACAGTAAAACAAAATAGGGTTTTAACAAACATAAGAAACTCAAAAACAGCCCTGATAGATATAAATACTTGTTTATTCGGCTACTTAAATAGGAATAATAATTATAAATAAAAAATATCAGAAGACTTACTGAATAACTTTCTGGAAGTAGATAAAATGACCATGATGTAGTATTTAGGCTTACCAACATGGCTAATATACTCAAAACAAAAAATATTTTTTTTTGTATAATTTGAAGTATCAATAAAGCCAATACCACAATACTCAAACTTTCTAATAAAATCTGGGTAATAATTACCAAATCAGCACTTACAGACTTATCAAAGAACAACCTGAACACATAGTAGGGAATACCATAATATGGCATTCTTCCTGCGTATATTTTTGTTTTTTGTGTAGGATGTTGGTTATAAAAAAAGTACTCTCCTGTTGTCCTATAATTTTCTATGGCTCCTATATAGGAAAATGTATCCCCTCCTATAATAGAAAGTTCTCCTGCTTTCAAATCTGGACTATTACATATAGTTAGTTTTTGAAGATAATAGACTGTACCCAACTTTATGATAAACACGAAAAGAGATACTAATAGTAACTTTTTTCTACTCATAAAATTTATAGTAAAATTTCCTCTCCTTTGTTTTTTATAGATTTTTGAGAAGCTTCTAAGATTTTCACAACTGTTGCTCCTATATGGGCTGATGCTTTTGGGGTGTTTTTTTGTTGAATACTATCTATAAAATCACTTGCCATTGCATATAATGCCTCTGTATTGTTTAATTTGGGGACATAAATATCTCCTACTCGATAATCTACCAATATTTTAGTTTTATCTTCTTCTGATTTGATTTCATAGCCTGTATCATAGACTTTTATTTTTTCTGTAGCTTCTAAATCATTCCAAACAATCATTTTTTTATTCCCTCCTACAAGCATTTGTCTAACTTTTACAGGTGAACTCCATGAACAATTGAAATGTGCTATCTTATTAGAAGCATATTTTAGAGTGAGGTAAGCAATATTTTCTATATCATTATTAGTATGAGAAATACCCGTAGCTTGTACTATTATAGGCTCTTCATTAAGCAAATAATTGCAAATAGATATATCGTGTGCAGCTAAATCCCATAGAACATTGACATCTGGCTGAAATAAGCCAAGATTAATTCTTGTGGAATCTATATAATTGACATTTCCTAATTCCTGTTTTTCAATGAGTTCTTTCATTTTTTGAACAGCCCCTGTATACAAAAAAGTATGGTCTGTCATCAGAATAAGTCCTTTGTTCTCAGCTATTCTGATAAGCTCTTCTGCTTGAGCATATGAAGAAGTCATAGGTTTCTCAACAAGCACATGCTTGCCAGCCAAAAGAGCCTTTTTGGCTAATTCGTAATGACTAAAAACAGGAGTGGCAATCACAACAGCATTTAGAGAGTCATTTCCAAAAAATTCCTCTATAGAAGATGTTGTATTTACATTGGGATAGCTCAGTTTTAAAGCTTGTAGCTTTTTCTCATCAAAATCCAGAACGGTGTGTAGTGTAGCATTCTTCTGAGCGTAAAAATTTCTAACTAAATTTTTACCCCAGTATCCATAACCTATTATACCAATATTCATTTAATTTTAGTTATTTTTTGTTTAAAAATAACTAAAATTTATAAAAAATATAATTGTTCAACATTTTTTCCCAAAATAGAATTTATGGGTACATTCAAGTGATTTTTGAGAATTGTAGCATAGATGCTTCTAAAGTCAATTTCGTATTTTAAATCACCTTCGTCTAAAGACTCTAACTTGGGTGAGCTATTATAAAAACCTTTTTTCTTTAGAGAATTTCCAATAATAAATAAATTATTGGCTGTTCCATGGTCAGTTCCTCCTGAAGCATTTTGAGCTACTCTTCTACCAAATTCAGAAAAAGTTAAAATCAATGTATTGTCCAAATTTCCACTTTGTTTTAAATCTGTTACAAGACTATAAATAGCATCAGAATAAATACCTAATAGTCTTTCTTGTGTATTTAGTTGATTCACATGTGTATCAAAACCTGAAAGAGAGGCATAATATACTTCAATTTCCAAACCACTTTTAATCATTTGAGAAATTGTTTTTAATCTTTGACCAAATTCGTTTTGCGGGTAGTCAACACTTGTCTTTTGTATTTTATTCTTTTCATAAATATATTCAGCAGAAGAAACAGTTTCAGAAAGTGTTTTATACAAATAAGCTACATTTTCATGTTCATGATGATGATTTTGGGAAGAGTTTATCTTTTTATTTTTAGCCATTTTATAAAACTTTTCAGGATTTTGAAGAGCCAAGCCTTTTACTTTCTCCCCTTTCATAGCCAAACTTAAAGTATCATCTAATTCTATAGCAGAAAAAGCTTTACAGTTTTTTTCACAATTTGCATCTAAAAAACGTCCTATCCAGCCACTAGAAAGGTATTCATTGCTATCACTAGCTGTATGCCAAATATCCATAGAACGAAAATGAGACCTGTCAGGATTGGGATAACCAACACTATTAAAAATACAAAGTAAGCCTTCATCATAAAGTTGCTTCATTTTACTCATAATTGGATGCAAACCTTGTTCTGAATTTAATTTTAATACATTTTCTTTGGGAATTGCTAGACGAGGGCGAGTATTGTAATATATATCATTCTCAAATGGAACGATTGTATTTAAACCGTCATTACCACCTGATAATTGTATTATTATCAATCTTTTACCTGCAAAATTTATATTTTGCTCCTCAAAAGCTTTCAGGAAAGACGGTATCAGCCATGTACCTACAGTGGCTAAAGTAGATTGTTTTAAGAATTCTCTACGTTTCATAATTTTTAGATTAACATAACTGAAACTCAGGACTTGTTGTAAGTTGTCTAATTGTATTTTTAATAAAAACCTCTCCAGAACCTTCTATTTTATCATCAGATAAGTTTTTAGAAGCTATTGGCAATAACCAGTTTTGTAGTTTTTCAAAAATTTCTTTTTGAGATGAAGTTTTGATATGTTTTGTAATCTTGTTCCAATCAACTCTTGATTGCAGAATTTTGGCTTCTCGTTTTCCTAAACCTTCTGTATCTACATCTCCATCATCTTTTGAATTAATCTCTACTTCTTTTTGTCCAAAAATCAGATCTGGCAAGGTCATTCTAAACAGTAGAGTTGAGCTATCTATCCAACTTTTTCCTTCTTGCCAACCAGCTACATTGGGTGGATAAAATAAAATTTGTCCTAATACTTTTTGGACAAAAAGCCATGAACGTTCATCTTCAAAGTCTAATCCAAAGAATTTCTGATAATGCACTAAAAGCTCAATCGGAGATTTAATATGTGTTCCTATATTTTTCTGCTCATAAAACCAATCTGCAGAAAGTATTTTTTCTAACAAGGCTTTTATGTCATAGTTTGTTTTTCTAAAATAAGAAGCTAAATCTTGTACAATAGCTTCATCAACTTTATCATTTACAAAATGAGTGTATATCTTTCGAACTATAAAAAGAGCTGTTTTGGGGTTTTCTAAAATGATATTGATAATATCATCTCCATTGAAATTGCCTGTTTTTCCAAAAAAAGTTTTTGAATCAAAATCGTGTTGACGTTCTCTGAATACATATTCCCCTGAAAAATCGAACCCCCAACCAGTAAAAGCTCTTGCTGCTTCTTTGATGTCTTTTTCGGTATAATTGCCTCTTCCTAATGTAAAAAGTTCCATCAATTCTCTTGCAAAGTTTTCATTAGGCTTTTCTTTTCTATTTTGTTGATTATTGAGAAATTGAAGCATTGCAGGGTCTTTTGATATTGCATGCAACAAATCACCAAATTTACCTAGAGCATAGTTTCTCAATAAATTATTTTGTTTTTGAGTCAGATAAGCATTTTGCGTTTTACAAGCAAAATGATTGTGCCAAAAGAGTGTCATTCTTTCTCTTAAAGCACATTGAGGCTCTGTCATTTGCTTGAGCCATAGAACATTAAGGTTTTTTATTTTTTGACGGCTTTCTTTCCTTAGTAAACGTCTTTCTTGTTCAGTAAGATTGTTTCTATCTGCAATTTTAGGACGTTCTACAATTTCTATATTTTTTATTTTGGAAGCTTTGTCGAAAACCTCTTTGATAATATTTTTTAGGTTTTTATTCTTTTGCTGTTCCAGTTCTTCCAAACTTGCTCCAAAACAGGCTCTAAAATATAAGTGTTGTATTTTTTGTTGCTCCTTCATAAGCATTTTTATTTTTATTTTGGACTATCTAAATTGTATAAGGTTTAAAATTTTATTTTATTTATTTTTTTGACATCTTTAGCATAAGTTTTGTGTTAAACAAAACAACTATTTACCTTCAGATTTGGTTATTCTATAAAATTCTATAATTATGCGTTCATCATTAGTTTGTTCCCTCACATTCCTTACCTTCAATATTTTTGCACAACAAGTTGAGCCTGGTGCTATTGGCTATTATCAAGATGCTAGCATTTTTGCTCAATCTACTGTTCCTATGGGAACAGCAAGAGTGCAAGGTTTGGGAGGGGCTAATGTTGCAGTGGGTGCAGATGCTTTTTCTACTGTTTCAAATCCTGCAGGTTTGGGACTTGTTAAAAATGGACAATTTAATATTGGTTTAGCTTTCAACAACTATGGTTCTAAATCTTCTTATATCAATACTGACACTCAAGGTTCTTATAACTATCTGAAATTAAACAATATAAGTATTGTTATTCCTATTGAATCTTTTGGAGATAGCAAATACAAAGGAGGAGGTATTGGTATTTCGGTTATCAGAACCAATAATTTTCAAAGAAGATTTAGTTATTCAGGTACAAATACTCGTAGTACAATGGCAGACCGTTTCACTGCTTTAGCAGATGGAATTAATGCTAATATTCTTGAAGCAGAAGCAGCTTCTGGCGAAATATTAGATTTAGCATCATTGTCTTACTCAGGTTTTGTAATTAGTCCTTATTTAGATGATAGCACTTCTTATTATACTGAGTTTAGAGATGTTAATAATAATTTAGTAGCTCCCATTCGTCAACAAGAAACCTATCAAACCAAAGGAGGAGAAACCACATTTCATATTTCTTATGGAGGCAATTACAATGACAAACTATTCTTTGGTTTTGGATTAGGCATTACGACTTTACGTTACAGCTTAAATAGTGTTTATAATGAAAGTTTGACTCGTCAAGCAGCACCTAGTGAGTTGCAAGAATTTACACTAAAAAATAATCGTTCAACAAAAGGTGGAGGTGTTAATTTTAATTTAGGATTTATTGCTCGCCCAGTAGACTTCATCCGTTTTGGAGCTTCAATTACTACTCCTACTTTTTATGCATTGGCAGAGAAAGATGAAAACACAATGATTGCTATTTCAAGGAATTTCAACCCTGTAACGAATAGCACAATACCTTCAGAGTTAAACTTCCAATATACAAGTCCTTTGAGAGCAAATGCTGGGGCTGCCTTTTTCTTTAACAAAGCAGGTTTCTTCACTTTGGAAGCAGAATGGGTTAATTATAAGGGCATGTCAGTAACATCTTTAGATACTGATATTGAGGCCGACAACAAAACCATTAAAAATTTGTATGGCTCAGCTTTTAATATAAGAAGTGGTATTGAAGGCAGGTTTGATATTTTTAGAGTAAGAGGAGGTGCAGCCTATATGCAAAATGCTTTAAAAACAAAACTTGATGATGTAAACAGAGATATTTTCTCTTTCAGTGGTGGATTAGGATTATATTTAAAAACATTTTCTTTAGATTTAGGAGTGACTTATACACCCAGTAACAGTATTTATACACCTTATACACTCAATAATAGGGATTTGTTTTATTCTGTAGAGAGTAAGAATACTCAAATTTCAGGAATCATGACTGTGTCATTCTTATTTTAATTATAAGTATGTAACATTTTATTTAGTAATTTGTTAGTATGTAGTGTTTAAAACGATACTACTATGAAACAAATTCTGTTAACTTTTTACCTTTTATTTATTTCTTATATATCTTTTTCTCAAGGCTGTAGTAGTGCTGGTTTTTGTACTATGGGAGCTTTGAAAGCAGACCAAACTTTTTCTCCTATTAAAAAAGTAAGGCTTAACTATGTTGAAATTAGCCATCTTATAGCATTTAACGGATTAGGAGAAACTATTCAGGCATCAACAATAGATGCTTCGATTAGTGTTTCTTCTAAAAATAAAATTCAACTTCGTTTGCCATATGCTTGGGTAGAAGGAGATTTAGGAAAGACAAGTGGTTTTGGAGATGTTTACTTTACATACACCAGAAGTCTTTTTCAAAAAGACAAGTACAACATAAGTGTAATGGCAGGAACTAAGATTCCTCGATTTTCTACAAATTTCAATACAAAAGAAAATTTACCCCTTCCTATGTATTATTCACCAAGTTTAGGAACATATGACCTAATTCTTGGAGCTTCTTTCATTAATAAAAGTTGGCTATTGGGTATAGGATTTCAAAAACCTATTTATAATAGAAGTATTGATAATCATTTTTCTCCAGATAAGTGGTTAGGGTCATCTTTGGAGCAACAAGCTAAAAAATATACATATTCTGCTGGTTTGCAGAGAGGTAGTGATATTATGTTAAGAATTGAAAAAAATATCCGTTTCAATCGTTATAATTTTCATGTAGGCTTATTGCCCGTTTACCGTATTGAAGCAGATGAAGTACTCCAAGATAATGTTAGAAAAAAGTTAAAAGGCTCACAAGGTTTAGCAATGACAGGCATTTTAGGTGCTGGCTATAATTTTGATTTACATTCTCGTATCAAATTATTTTATGGACATCGTTTGGTTGCCAGAGAATCTAATGCAGATGGATTGATGAAAACTTCTGTAACCACAATTGCTTATGAATGGCGGTTTTAAAGTTTTATATTTTAATTTTATTTTCAATATATTTGCTGATAGCCTAAATTCATTTTTGCATGAAATCATTTTTCTTTGTTTCCTTATTTTTTATTATAATCTTTGACTCATTTAGTCAATCTGCAAAAGAAAATTATCTTAAAGCATTTGAATTACAGGAGAGAGCTCTTTATAAAGAAGCTAAAAGCTATTTTGAAGAATCTGCAAAAGGTTTTGAACAAAATAAAGATTATGAAAATTATCTACAAGCCAAAACTGACTTATCTTATAATTTACTTAAAAACAATCTATTAAATGAGTCAATTGGTTTATCTGAAAAGAATCTTCAAGAAGCAGAAAAGTTCTCATCAAAATCTGATTTTTGGAAAGCAAAAAATCAGAAAAATATAGCTGAAGCATATCTTATTTTAGGAAAGTCTGATAACAGCAAAGATATTTTAAAACAAAGCATCAATAAATTAGAGCAATTAAATTATCCTGATGTATTAGCTGAAAGTTATAGTCTTTTAGGCATTATTTATTGGCAAGAAGGTAATAATAATTTGGCTTTGGAGTATTTGGAAAAAGGTCTGGATTTACGTCAAAAAAATAATTCAACTGATATAGCAGCTTCTTACAACGATTTGGGCTTAGTATATCAAAATATTGACCCTAAAAAGTCTTTGGAGTTTTATCAACAAGCTTTTGATGTATATAAGACTAAATATATATCCATTCATCCTAAAAATGCTGTTTTATTTACAAATATTGGACTTGTTCAAAAATCGGAAAAAAAATATGCATTAGCTCAAGAAAATTTTGAAAAAGCACAAAATATTTGGAAAAGCCTTTATCCTAATGGACACCCTAACGAAGCTTTTGCGATTAGTAATATTGGTCGTGTTTTTTTAGAAAAAAAACAATATAATACAGCTAATAACTATTTTCAAAAATCTTTAACAATTTATGAAAATGTTTATAACGGGAAACATCCTGAAATAGCAAATACTTATAATCTGATAGCCAAAACATATTTTGAAAGTGGAGAACCTAAAAATGCTTTAGAAAATATTCAAAAATCTTTTATCAATAACTCTAATTCTTTCAGTTCTACCAATATTAAACAAACTCCCTCAACACAAGACGTCATTAATTATACTACATTTTTATACAGTTTAACCCTTAAAGCTGAAAGCTTAGAGCAATTGTATACCACTCAAACTGTAAGACTAAATGACTTAAAAACAGCTATTTATAACATAAAAATTGCTGATACGTTGATTAGTCGAATCAGGCAAAACGCTTCCAGCAAAGCAGATAAGATTCAGTTGGGACAAATTTCTGCTGAACTTTATGAACGAGGTGTTAGATTGTGTCATTTGATGGCTGTTGAATCGAAACAGAAGAAAAAATACAATGAACAAGCATTTTATTTTTCTGAAAAGGCGAAATCTGTTGTCTTACTAGAAGCTATTGGTGATAGCAAAGCCAAAAGTTTTGGAAATATTCCACAAGAAATTTTAAAAGAGGAAGAAGAATTACGATTAAAAATCACTTTTCTAGAGCAACAAATAGCTCAAAAACCATCCGAGAATATCCTTTTAGAGTATAAAAGTCAGTTATTTGAGTTCAATAGACAATATGATGCTTTTCAGAAAAAATTAGAAAAAGATTTTCCTGATTATTTCAACTTAAAATATAGTTCAAAATCTATTAGTATTCAAGATATTAGAAGTGTTTTAGATGAAAAAACAGCTATTCTATCATATATGATTGGTGACCACCATATCTATATTTTTACACTTACTAAAACAAAACTTGAGTTACAGAGTATCAACAAGCCTGAAAATTTTGAAGATAATATAACTTTTTTTCTCAATACGATTCGTTTTAGTGCCTACAAAGGTTTTATAAAAATGGGTTATAAAATTTATAGTGAGATTTTTCCTAAAAATTTACCCAACAAGATAGAAAACCTTATTATTATTCAAGATGGGAAACTCAGCGTTTTACCTATGGAATCTTTGATTACAAAAAAAGTGAATCTGGAGAGTGAAGTAAATTTTCATAATCTACCTTATCTAATTCTCAAAAAATCTGTTAGTTATTCATATTCAGCAACTTTATGGTATCAGAATTTAGTTAAAACTAATAATGCAACTAATCAAGGGATTGCTCTAATTGCCCCTATCGAATTTGAGGGTAGTATAGCTACTTTACCTGGTACAGAAAAAGAAGTGAATGAAATTGCTACTGTTTGTAGGCTTAAAAATTTCAAAACCAATACTTTAATCAAAAAAGAAGCACAAGAAAAACTTATCAAAGCCCTTGATTTGAAAGATTTTTCTATTTTGCACTTTGCCACTCATGGACTTGTAGATGAAGAAAGTCCTGATTTATCACAAGTTTTTTTGGGTAAAAGTGAACAAGAAGACGGAAATTTATTTGCAGGTGAAATCTATAATTTGCGTTTAAATGCCGATTTAGTTACACTTTCAGCATGTGAAGTAGGCTTAGGAAAGCTCACCAAAGGTGAAGGTTTGATAGGTTTGAGTAGAGCATTTCTGTATGCAGGGGCTAAAAATTTGGTTGTTTCTCTTTGGAAAGTTTCAGATGAATCTACAGCAAGGCTTATGATAAACTTTTATACCAACCATTTAGCAAACAAGCAAATGAGCTATGGACAAGCCATGAGAGATGCAAAATTGAGCCTTATTCAAGAAAAAAAATATGCAAGACCTTATTATTGGGCAGCTTTCATTGTTTTAGGCAAATAGCAGAAAATTTGCATTGCACTGTTTTTTTTCATAGTCTTGCATAAAAAACACACATGAAAGGGATTATTCTTGCAGGAGGCTCAGGCACACGCTTACATCCTCTTACATTGGCTATCAGCAAGCAAATTATGCCTGTTTACGACAAGCCTATGATTTATTATCCATTATCTATCTTGATGATGGCACATATCCGAGAAATTCTTATTATTTCAACACCTCACGATTTACCATTATTTCAAAAACTTTTGGGTGATGGTTCTAACTTAGGTTGTAAATTTGAATATGCAGTTCAGGAAATACCCAATGGTTTAGCTCAAGCTTTTGTAATTGGAGAAAAATTTATTGGAGATGACAAAGTAGCTTTAGTACTTGGAGATAATATTTTTTATGGAACAGGGCTTTCTAAAACTCTACAAGCCTGCAATAATCCTGATGGAGGCATTGTGTTTGCTTATCATGTCAATGACCCTGAAAGATATGGCGTAGTTGAGTTTGATAAAGATATGAATGTGATTTCCATTGAAGAAAAACCTCAACAACCTAAATCAAATTATGCTGTACCTGGTCTGTATTTCTATGATAACAGCGTAGTTGAAATAGCTAAAAACTTGAAACCTTCTGCTCGTGGCGAATACGAAATTACAGATGTAAACAAAGAATATTTACAAAGAGGTAAACTTAAAGTACAAATATTAAATAGAGGAACTGCTTGGCTTGACACAGGAACTTTTACATCCCTGATGCAAGCAGGACAATATGTACAAGTCATTGAGGAAAGACAAGGGCTTAAAATAGGCTGTATTGAGGAAATAGCATACCGAAGTGGCTTCATCACAGCAGAACAACTCCAAAAGGTAGCCGAACCTCTTACAAAAAGTGGCTATGGTCAATATTTGCTCAATATCTTAAAACAAGGTAATTAATTCATTCATAAGCATTTTAGATAGTGATAAACTTTTTTCGTAGTAGTTCCATTGGAGGCACTATTCTATTAGCTATTCTGTTTTTAGCAGTTCGGATACCTGCCTATATTTTAGGGGTTGATATTTCTGCTACTGAAGTAAAATATTTGGCTTTAGCCGAAAAAATAGCTCAAGGAGATTGGCTTTATTTAGATATTTGGGATAACTCCGCCCCTTTTTCTGCTTTTTTTTATACTATTCTTTATGGAATTTTTGGTAAAACTAATACTCCTTACTTAGTAATCAGTGGGCTTTTAGTTTTTATACAGGCTATTCAATGGAGTTATTGGCTTGTACGTACAAAAATGTATCAAGAAAGAAATCAAGTACCTGCCATTATTTATTTAGTGATGGCCTGTTTGTGGGCAGATTGTTATACTCTCTCTCCAGAAATTATGGCAAATACATTCCTGATTATGGCTCTTGGAAATACCTTTATGCATCTGAATGAGCAAAATCAGACAGAAAAATCATTTGAGATTGGCTTATATTTGGGTATTGCAGGAATGTTTCATTTACCTTATTTTTTGTTTGTAGGAGGTGTTATTTTAGCTTTTTTATTATTTTCAGGAACACGATTCAAAGAATACGTTCTATTATGTCTAGGTTTATTACTCCCTTTTACACTCATTGGACTTGTTTTTTATTTTAAAAATGGATTTCCAGCATTTGTTAATTTTTTCATTGTTGGCTTTATAAATGTTCCACATCATCTCAATTTAGATACTCTTACTTTTATTACTATAGGAGCTTTTCCTGTAGTTTTAACATTATTTAGTTTTTTAGCTTTGCTACAAAGTGTAGGTTTTATCAATTACCAACTTCGTTGCCAACAAAGTATGTTTTTGGTTTTGATTTTTGGAGTAATTGCATTTTTTATAAACCCTGAAATAGGAATAGGTAGTTTAGCTATTTTGTGGTGTGCTTTATCATTTTTTATAGCTCATCTTTTTTTACTATTCAAAAAGAGAATATTAAGGAATATTATATTTTTATTGTTTTTATTTATAGGCATTGGGATAAATTTTGCTTTTTTGCTCAACACTATTCCTAAAGATTTACAGTCTTACTACCCTAAACCCAAAAAGATAGTCATTCCTCCTATTAAGCAATCAAAAGTTTGGGTATTGAGTTCAGATGTGAGTTGGTATTTATATAACAAAGCCATCACTCCTTTTTTCAACTGGGATTTATCCAAAAAATACCTACAAAAACTTGATTATTACGATATTCAGGCAGATATTTATAATAAAATCATGTTTGAAAAACCTCATATCATTGTGGGTGATGAGAAAACTATTGAGTTACTTTTTAATAAGCTCCCAACAATTGCAGAGAGATATGTAAAAGAAAAATATTACTGGAAATTGAAAAAATAAACCCTATTCTATATGTTTTATATATTATCCAAAACAGTTTTTTACTTGGCTATGCCTCTTACATGGATTTTGGCTTGTTTTGGTATAAGTATTTTCAGTAAATCAGAAAAAAGAAAAAAGCGTTTTTTTGTATTGGCTTTAGGGTTTCTTTTGTTTTTTACCAATCCTTTTTTTATCAATGAGGCTCTTTTGCTTTGGGAAGTACCTGCCACAGATTTATCAAAAACCCCCAATTATGATGTGGGAATTTTACTTACAGGCATTTCCAATGCTCAAAAAAAGCCTGCCGATAGACTCTATCTCAATAAAGGAGGTGACAGATTGACTCATACGCTTATGCTTTATAAAATGGGGAAAATCAAGAAAATATTGATTTCTGGAGGGCATTTTTATGAAAATGATATTAAAGAAGCCCAAGAAATGAAGAAAATATTGATTTCAGCCAATATTCCAGAAAAAGATATTTTTATTGAAGAAAAATCTTTGAATACAAGGGAAAATGCCATTGAATCAGCTAAAATTTTAAAACAAAACCTTCCAAATCAGTCATATTTGCTGATTACCTCAGCATTTCATTTACGAAGAGCCAAAGGCTGTTTTGAAAAGCAAGGTGTTAATGTAACAACCTTTTCTGTAGATTTTTATAGCCAAAATCGTTCGTGGGTGCCAACCTATTGGTTAGTACCCACCGAAAAATCTTTGTATTATTGGTATGTGCTTATCCACGAACTCGTTGGCTATACTATGTATAAGGTATTGGGATATGCTTAATAGCTCAAAAGTATTTTACTCAATTCTGCATCTGCAAAAACTTTCTTGATTTCAGCATTGGCAGAAGCCAAATCTCTACTCATCAGAAGTCTAATATCATTAGGAATAAAATCCATTTTCAAGAAGTTTTTGATATTTTCAATGTGTTCTTTTTTAATTCTATCTTGATTAAGCAAAATATAATTGATTAAACGAGTAGTTATAACAGAAAGGATGTCTACACGCTTTACTTCTTGTTGTACTAAAGATTTAATTCTATCATAGATTTCTTTATCAAACTTTTTGCTTGTCAAAATATCTTCTGGACTGATAATTTTAGCCAAATCGTTATTTAAGAATGCTATAAATGCTGTTACAGTGTTGCTGTCCAAAGTGGAATCAGCAAGCATTTTCACTAAAGAAACATCTTTTTTCAAATCTTTAATTTCTTGAATACTATCAAAAAATTGTACCAAAGTACGAGGGGTTGTACGCTCTCCACTTACCAATTCGGGATAAGCCAATACAAAACTAATTCCTCTTTCATCCACACCATTTTTTTCAGCCCACAAAGCCCACGTTTTGGCATCAAAGGTAAGAGTAATATGTCTCATACGAGTAAGCATTGCAAAATCCATAGGAGTTACAGAATAATCCCCACCATCAGGATTTGCCGTTAGTACAATATGCCAGCCTTTAGGAATTTTCCAACTTACTAATTCATAATTTTGAAGTAATTGCATGATACCTCTCAAAATACGGTCATCTGCTCTGTTTACATCATCTATCAATAAAATACCTTTGCCTTCAGTTTGTGGCACCCATTCAGGTATTGCCAATTTAGTAACCTCTTCACCTTTTTCGTTATTCGAGATATGTGGCATACCTGTCAAATCGCCCATTTCTTCAAACTGGGCTGGAGCAACATAAGCCCATTGGTAGCCATTGGCTTTGGCAAATCTTTCTACAGTTTCTGTTTTTCCTATTCCATGTTCTCCCCAAATACACAAAGGTGTTTTTTTTCTATCTAATTTTTCATTTCGTTCGTTGGTTTCTAACGTATAAGCTAAAAAGTTTTCAAGTTCTTGGGCATTACATTTTGTTCCGTAATAAATATATTGATGTTTCATGCTATATGATATTGTTTTGGGTAAATATAATTATTTTTCAAATTTGGTTTATACTTATTTACGATTGTTTTGATACATTTGCGAATCTTATGGTCTAATTTTCTGATATAAACATGAAAAAGCTATCTGTTATCTTATTTTTATTTTTGAGTATATCTTGCTTTGGGCAAGCTAATTTGTTACAATCAGGTCCTATGGTGGGCTATTCAGAAATGAGAGAAGTATTGCTTTGGGTACAAACCAAAAGTAGTGCAAAAGTAAAATTTGGTTATTGGGAAAAAGGTAGTCTCAACAAAAAGAGTTTTACAGAAGAGTTTACTACACAAAAATCTGAGGCTTTTACAGCTCGTTTGATTGCAGATTTGGTAGAACCTGGTAAAAAGTATGAATACGAATTGTATATCAATAATCAGAAAGTTACTCGTTCTTATCCTTTAGAATTTCAAACACAAACTATTTGGGCATTTCGTACAGAACCTCCTAATTTTAAATTTGTAGCTGGAAGTTGTTTTTATGTAAACGACCAACCTTACGATAGACCTGGTACACCTTATGGTAGTAATTATCAGATTTTCACGAAAATGTATGAGCAAAAGCCTGACTTTATGCTTTGGCTTGGTGATAATACTTACATGAGAGAAGCTGATTGGGGTACAAAAACAGGTATTCACTATCGTTATACACATACTCGTTCATTGCCTGAAGTTCAACCTCTTTTAGGTTCTGCACATCATTATGCAATTTGGGATGACCATGATTTTGGTTCTAACGATTCAGATGGTAGTTTCTCTAATAAAAATTTGACACTTGAAACATTCAAACTTTTTTGGGGGAATCCTAATTATGGAATTACAAATGATGACAAAGAAGGTATTACTGGCACTTTCATGTGGGGAGATATACAGTTTTTCTTATTAGATGATAGATTTTTCCGTACTGCTAACAGAAATTTCGCTACAGAAAGAGGTATTCTAGGCGAAGACCAAATCAAATGGCTCATCAATGCTTTAGCTAGTAGCCAAGCTTCATTTAAAATTATTGCTGTAGGCGGGCAATTTATTAGTGCCTCAAAAGAGAAAGAAAACTTTGCCAATTTCCCTGAAGAAAGACAGAAAATTATTGATGCCATTCAGAAAAACAAAGTATCTGGAGTAGTTTTTATGACTGGAGATAGACACTTTACAGAGCTTTCTAAATTAGAAACACCAAAAGCTCCTCCTATTTATGATATTACAGTATCTCCTCTTACTTCAGGAACACACAGCCCTGATAAAGAAACAAATTCTTTGAGAGTACCCAACACACTTGTAGTAGAACATAATTTTGCTGTTATTGAAGTAACAGGCAAACGCAAAGAAAGAGTAATGTCAATAAAGATTATCAATAAAGATGGAAAGGAACTTTGGAAGCAAGATATTAAAGAAGTAGATTTACAATTTCCTAAAAACTAAAAAAAGCCCTCTTCTGAGGGCTTTTTGTTTATAGTTTGAATACACCACTCCCATCATCTGTTTTAGCTGGAACAGTTTTTTTGACATTCACTAGAGCATTTTCTACCATTGAGGCTGTTTTAGCATCAAAAGAACTCAAAACTTTCTTCATATCAATACCATTAATAACAGCTACGGTACTTGCAATGGTCTCAGCTACAAGATTATAATCATCTAAAATAATCAATCTTTCACCTAAAATACCTTTCCAATACCCCAAAACTTCAGGGTCGTTGTTGTAAGAACCCTGATTGACATGAATATGAAATGCATGATAGCTTCTAAGTACTTCGTCTAATAATTGCTTGTCTGTCAGGTCATCTCCTTGTGCATAGCCCATTAAATCTTTGAGTTTGGCTTGTTGCAGTACATCCCAAGCCATTTCATCGCCAATGGTAAATACAAACGATTTTTGTCCACGTTTTTCGAAGCAATCACAAGAAGTATGTCTAGCACAAAATAGCCAAGCAAGCGTATAAGATTCTCTGTTTTGTCCACCTCCACCACCTTCTAGATAAATTTCAGTAAGCCACATATCCAACTCATCTGTACCAGATTCAAATTGTCCAATTTGGAGTGGAAACCTATCTGAAATATGGTCGCCAATTGCACCAAACAAAATTTGAGGGTGTTCTATTCCATGATCTATCATGGTATTCATCAAAGCTCCTAACTTTTCACGTACTAAAATTTCTGGAATTTTCCCCATACTACCTGTCACATCCAAAAAAACAGCCACTGAAAGAGATTCTGGGTGAATATCTGAATCTCTGCTTTCACGAAGTTTTACTCCAAAAGGAAGCATTTTATCGGAAGCAACTCCTTTTGAGTTATTAGTAAAAATGTCATTGACACTTGAGGAAGTACGGCTTGCTTTTAGATGATCATAAGCATCATCAGACCATTTAGTGTATCCCATAGTTTTAAAAATTAATAGTTTAATATTTTAAATATATCATTGATTTTAATCAGCTTTAATTTTTTATATTTCTAATGGATAAAATTTAGCTTTCCCAAAAAGGCTGTGTAATAGCTTTCTATAAGCATCAAAAGTTTCATAAGGCAATGAATGTGATTCTAATAAAAAATCTATTAAGTTGGGTGTATTCGTTTTTTTGAGTTTTACACCTGTTCCAGTTTTATCACCCAATAAATACAAAGCTGTTCGTTGAACAAGGGTCAAGTCTATATAAGGAATTGCTTTTTTTTCAGTAAATATAGAATTGGGATACCAGTTTAAATATTTATTGGAAATGGTTGATAACTTTTGATTAGTCTGTATCAAATGATAAAATGACAAAACAACAATTCCATGTGTTTTAGGAACAACAGCTATTGATTCTGGATTTAAACCTGCATGGCAAAAACCAACCTGATTAAGCCATGCCACAAACTCAAACAAACGGCTTGTAAGCCATGTAACATGTTTTTCAGGTAATAAAAGACCTGTCAGAGGAATAATATCTTCTTTATGATGTAACTCTAATTTATCACCTTTCCATTCTACGTTATCAGGTAAATACTTCCGAAAATGTTTTGAAGCCTCATCTTTAAGTTTTGTAAGTTTATCAAAATTTGCAAAAGATTTTTTTAATAAACTTTCATCCCCATTTAATATAATATGGTTAGGATTTATAATTTGCATTACTCCTCCATCATCCTTGATTTTCTGATATTTATCTAACTCCTCTTTATAGATATTAATTTTGATTACAGCTTCTGTTGCCTGTGGATGTGAGCATATATCAGGGTGCAGAACTTTCAAGTAATCAATGTATTGTTTCTTGAAAGTGAAGCGAGAAAAAATCTCGTTATAATGAGATGAATTTAGTATTTGATGTATAAGTGTCTCTGTGTTCATAACTTGCATTAATTTAGCCAAAACAGAAAAGAAAAACAAACTTTTAGGCAGAAAAATTGTAGTTTTAAAACCAAAAATATTCAAAGGTATTTCATGTCTTTTACATTATTAGAAAAGCTAACACAACAGCTTCAAAAAAGAGCTGAAGCTGGCAATTTAAGGTCTTTGAAACAACAAAGTACGCTCAAAGATTTTTGCTCAAACGATTATTTAGGGCTTGCTCGAAACGAAGAGTTAGAAAATATTATTCTCGAAAAAATCAAAATCCTGCCTCAACCTCATTTAGGGGCAACAGGCTCAAGACTTATTTCTGGAACACATCTTTATAATTTAGAATTAGAAAGTTATTTGGCAGGTTTGTTTGAGGCAGAGGCTTGTTTGGTTTTCAATTCGGGTTATCAGCTCAATTCTGCTATTCTTTCGACTATTCCACAAAAAGGTGATACAATTCTATGTGATGAACTCATCCATGCAAGCCTCAGAGAAGGAGCAAGATTGAGCCTTGCCAATAAGTTTTATTTTAACCATAGTGATTTAGAAGATTTAGAAAAGAAAATACAAAAAGCTACTGGTGAGGTTTTTGTAGTGATTGAAACTATCTATTCTATGGATGGAGATATTGCTCCCATTCCAGAAATCAAAAAAATATGTAAAAAATATAATGCTCATCTAATTGTAGATGAAGCTCATAGTACAGGATTTTATGGAGATAAAGGACAAGGCTATCTCGTTGAAAAAGAACTACATCAAGATATTTTTGCAAGAATTTATACTTTTGGAAAAGGCATTGGAGGGCATGGAGCTTGTGTTGTAGGGAGTAAAGTTCTTACTGATTATCTTATCAATTTTGCCAGAGCCTTCATTTATACAACAGCATTGCCTTTGTATAGCTTGGTACATATCCGAGAGGCTTTTGAATACATTACCCAAAACCCCACATTACCCCAAAATTTACATACTAAAATCAGTTTATTTAAAAATTTATTATCTGATTTTAAACATGATACAATTTTTTTAAAAGAAAGTATAAGCCCAATACAAATATTAAGAGTTGGAGGTAATGAAAGAACAAAGGCTTTTGCTCAAGAACTACAAACATTAGGTTTTGACATCAGGCCAGTACTCTCTCCCACAGTTAAATCTGGAGAAGAAATTTTAAGAATCTGCTTGCATATATTTAATAATGAGGAAGATATAAAACATTTAGCAAAAAATATTCGCCTCATTGCCTCCAAACTTATTTTATAAAACTCTTGGACTGATTTTTGAAAGGTTTCTTTGGCAGAGTTAAAAACTTTCTTTAGTTTTACGTTGCCGTATTTATTTTTGTTTGTCGGCACGACAAATGTTCATTAAAAACCAAATTCTCTACCAATGAAAAAAATCACAAAGGTTCTGACATTTGGCTTATTAGCATTTGCCTGTGTAAGCCCCTCTTTTGGGCAACTGGAAACCGCTAAAAGTGTTGTTACTACGCAAGTAGATGAAGAATTGAAGTCCTATGTTCCAGCTATTTATGACGATCTTATTATGGAACGTCTAAAGTGCTTGGAGAAGTCTGTGCCTCTTACTTACCACAATTCTGTTCGTAAGCAAATCGAACGTTTTATGGTAAAACAACGTGGACAGATGCAGTATTATCTGATGCGAAAGGATAGATACTTCCCTATTTTTGAGGAAGTTCTGGCAAAGTATGGCTTACCTGATGAGTTAAAATATCTTTCTGTTGTAGAATCTGCTCTTATTCCTAAAGCTCAGTCTTGGGCTTCAGCAGTGGGTTTATGGCAATTCATGCCTTTTACAGGCAGAGAGTATGGTTTGGCTCAGGATTTTTATGTAGATGAGCGTATTGACCCTTATAAATCTACAGAAGCTGCTGCTAAGTTTTTGAAGTTTTTGTATCAAAGATTTGGAGATTGGCATTTGGCTTTGGCTGCTTATAATTCAGGACCAGGCAGAGTTGATCAGGCTATCAGACGTTCTGGTGGCAAACGTACTTTTTGGGAGATTTATCCTTATTTACCCAATGAAACCAAAGCTTATGTACCCATTTTCATAGCTGTAAATTATGTCTTCAATTATCATCAAGACCATTTTACAGAAATGCCTAAAGAGGTATATACTCATATTCCTTCTGATACAATACAAGTAAATCAGTATGTAAATCTGAAAGAATTAGCCAAACAACTAGATGTTGATTTTGAAACTATTCAGATTTTAAATCCTCATCTTAAGAAAAATGTAGTTCCCAAACATTATAAAAACTATTCTGTACGCATTCCAAAAGAAAAAATGGAGTATTTTGCTGTAAACAGAGATAGTATCATGACCGAAGTAAAGAAAGGTTCTTATCAGCCTATTCCTTACCCTACATTTAAAAATCAGGAAGCGATGCTTGCTGCCAATACCAAAGGGAAGAAAAAAGTTACTCATACAGTACAACAAGGTGATTATCTGGCAGGTGTCGCAAAAACTTATAATGTTTCACAAACAGATTTGATGGCTTGGAATAAACTCCGCAACAAGAATTTATATACATCACAAAGATTAGTTTTGTGGGTAGAAGAACCCAAAGAAGAGAAAACTGAACAAGCAGAAGGACAGAATATTGCCAAAAATACTGAAAAAGAAGAAAATAAAGCAAGAACAGTAGAACCAACAAGCAATAAGACTCCTATCAAAACGGTTTCAAATCCTTCACAGGCTCAAATAGGTGCTGTTACAAAAACATCTGTAAAAAAACCCTTATTTTACACTGTAAAACAGGGTGATACACTTTGGAATATCAGCCAAAAATATCAAGGTTTATCTATTGAGAAAATCAAACAACTTAATCCTACTCTTAAAGGAACTAATCTTGTTACTGGTCAGAAAATCCGTGTTGGCTAATACAAATATTTCATTTCCAATATTTTGCCCTCTTTGGAGGGCTTTTTCTTTTAATCCTCAACCTATTTTAACATTCTTATTATTATGAGTTTAGCTATTTTGCAAACATTACAATCTCTTATAGATAAGCCTTTTCCTGAGCAAGCTCCTCCTGTACCCAGATGGATAGGTGGTATACTTAAAAAAATTGAAGAAGGATTTGCAGAAATGCATATCACAGTTCGCCCAGAAATGCTAAATCCATTAGGTTTATTGCATGGAGGCGTTCAATCCATGATTTTAGATGAAGTGATTGGTATGACTGTCGCTGCTATGGATAAGCCTTTTCCTGCTGTTTCTATCAGTCTGAACATGGAATTTATTGGCAAAGCCAAAGAAGGAGATACTATTGTTGCTATTGCAAAAAGTGTACGCAAAGGAAGACAAATCATCCAAATGGAAGGTGAAATAAGATTATTGGATGGCACATTAGTTTCTAAAGCTACTTCTAATATGCTAAATTTATTGCCCAAATAAATTTAGCTTTCAAGCATAAAAATTATTATTTTTGAACATTTATAAAACTGTAACTATCATGATGAAGTATTGCCTAAGCTTTATTTTTTCTTTCTGGAGTTTATGCACCTATTTTGATGTAAAAGGTCAAACAGCTACAAACGATAATATTATTTTGGACACTGCTTACAAATGGATACGTCCAGAGATGAATGTAGTTCAATTCTATCAAAAGCAATCTTTAGAAAATTTTTATAAAAGTTGGAAAAAAAGTAACTCTGAAAAAGTGGTAGTTGTGATGCTGGGCGATTCTCATTTACAGAATGGAGCATATCCAGACCAGCTAAAAAGACGTATGCATAAAACCCTTGGCAATGGTGGTGAGGGATTAATGTTTGCATTTTCAGCAGCTAATACCTATTCTAATATAAATTTTAAGCCTTCGCATAAAGGTACATGGGTTTATTCAAAAAGTTTTATGAATACCCTAAAACTACCTTTAGGTGTTTCAGGTATGTCTGTAAGAACAGATAAAGCCCCTGCCAGTTTGAGTTTTACACTAAAAAATGCTCCTACTATTTCTTACAATACATTAAAAATATTTTTCAAAAGAAGTCCACAAGCCTTTGACATTTCTTTAGATATTGATGGACAAATCATTGATGTTAAAGCTGATACGCTTGATAAAACGCCTTACATCACAGTACAAATCCCTGATGTAAAACAAAATATCACTTTAAATTTAGTTCGAAATCGTCCTGAACAAGCTTTTTTTGAGTTTTATGGTATAAGCTTAGAATCCGATAATAATAAAGGTGCTATTGTACACAATGGTGGTGTGGGTGCTGCTAAATATAATTCTGTATTACGTCAGGAATTATTTGAAGAACAACTTCCTCATTTTCAACCTGATTTAGTAATTATTGATTTTGGTACAAATGATTATTTAATGACTGACAGAATTGAATCAAATCTTGAAAATCAAATCAAAGAAGTTGTTAAAAAAGTACGCAAAGCAGCCCCTCAGGCAAGTATTTTGCTTACCACAGCCCAAGATTTATATTGGAGAAAAATCAATATAAAATCAGGTTTGGAGTTTTCAGAAATGATTCATCGTATAGCTTCCGAAAACAATTGTGCTGTTTATGATTGGTATTGGGTAGCTGGTGGACAAACTGTGATGAGAGATTGGGTAACCTCTAAGATTGCTCAAACTGATATGATTCATCTGAATGAAAAAGGTTATAGATTAAAGGGTGATATGCTTTTTGAGGCTCTCCAAAAAACAATCAACTGGATAGATTCTAACCCTACTCAAAACAAATTGGTATTACAAACAGATAGTTTAAAAGCTGGGCAAGCTCATTTACTTACCAAAAGAGTGTACGCTTATAATTATGTGGCTGTACAACCCAAACCACAGAAAAAGAAAGATTCTGTAGTTGCTATGCCTGTTTTAGTGGTAAAAAATGATAAAAACAACTCTACTACTGCAAAAAAAGTTATCAAACAAACTAAGACACACATAGTTGTTTATGGCGATACTCTTTATGGTTTAGCTCTTAAATATAGAGTTAGTGTTGAAAATTTGATGAAATGGAATGGGCTGGCCAGTAGCAATTTAAATATAGGCAAAGTCCTGATTGTAAAACCTTAATAGTTATTTTAATTTTATGCTCAATTCGACAGATTTCAGGAAAATGGCTCACCAAATAGCTGATTGGATGGCAGATTATTTGGAAAATGTAGAGCATTATCCCGTAAAATCGCAAGTGAAGCCTCGTGAAATCTATGAGGCTTTGTCCAATTTAATGCCTACTAATGGAGAAAATTTTCAGGAAATTTTACAAGATTTTCAAGAAATATTGATGAAGGGTATTACACACTGGCAAAGCCCTAATTTTTTTGCTTATTTTCCAGCTAATGCAAGCTATGAATCAGTTTTAGCAGAAATGATGACTGCGACCTTAGGAGCTCAATGTATGGTTTGGGAAACCTCACCTGCTGCTGCTGAGCTTGAAGAAAAAATGATGGAATGGTTGAAAGCAGCTTGTGGTTTACCAGAAAATTGGCATGGAGTTATTCAAGATACAGCTTCATCAGCAACCCTTTGTGCTTTGCTTTCAGCAAGAGAAGCCTATTCTGATTTCCAAATCAATCAAAAAGGTTTTGAAGGTTATACTAATTTTAGAATTTATACTTCTCAACAAACACATTCTTCTATTGAAAAAGCTGTAAAAATTGCAGGTTTTGGAAAAGAGAGTTTAGTCTATTTGCCTGTAGATGAAAAATTTGCCCTTATTCCAGAAGCATTAGAAAAAGCGATTGAAGAAGATATAAAAGCTGGCAAAACCCCTTTATGTGTGATAGCTTCATTGGGTACCACAGGCTCTACAGCTATAGATCCCCTTGAAAAAATCACAAAAATTAGTCAAAAACATAAAATTTGGCTACATGTAGATGCAGCCTATGCTGGAACAGCTACTTTATTACCTGAATATCGTTTTATGATTAAAGGTTTGGAACTAGCCGATAGTTATGTTTTCAATCCTCATAAATGGATGATGGTTAATTTTGATTGTACAGCTTATTATGTAAAAAGTAAGGAGATTTTAGTTCGTACATTTGAAATTCTGCCCGAATATCTCAAAACACAAGCAGATAGTCAGGTAAATAACTACAGAGATTGGGGTATTCCTTTAGGTAGAAGGTTTAGAGCTTTGAAATTATGGTTTGTATTGCGTAGTTATGGACTTCGAGATATTCAGAAAAAGCTTAGAGAGCATATCCAATTAGCTCAAGATTTAAAGAGAAAAATAGAACAACATCCTCAATTTGAGATACTTGCTCCTGTACAATTAAATTTAATTTGCTTCAGATACAAACCTTTAGGAAATATTTCAGAAGAGATATTAAATCAAATCAATGCAGATTTGCTCCAAAGAATCAACGCATCAGGGAAAGCATATTTAAGTCACACCAAACTCAATGGCAAATACACCATTCGTATGGTAATTGGACAAACGTATGTTTTACAAAAACATGTGGAAAATACATGGGAACTCATTCAACTATTGGCTCAAGAACAAAATACAATGCTTGAAGGTCAATCTTCTTAAATTATTATGAAAGTTTTAATCAAAGACGATATTAGATTACTTACTCATGAACTTCCTTTGATGGAGGCTTTCTATACCATACAAGGTGAAGGCTTCCATCAGGGTAAAGCTGCTTATTTTATCCGTTTAGGTGGATGTGATGTGGGATGTGTATGGTGTGATGTAAAAGAATCGTGGGATGCTGAAGCTCATCCTATTATATCAGTAGAAAATATTATAAAAGAAGCATTAAAGTACAAAGGAAGGCTTGCTGTCATCACTGGTGGAGAGCCTCTTATTTACAATTTAGATTATTTAACCAAAAAACTTAAAGAAGCAGGATTTCAAATCAATATTGAAACGTCTGGGGCATACCCTTTATCAGGGCATTGGGATTGGATTTGCTTTTCCCCAAAAAAATTTAAGCCTGCTCTCGATGAATTTACAGAAGTAGCTCACGAACTCAAAGTAGTACTTTACAATAAAAAAGATTTTGAATGGGCTGAAAGTTTTGCTAAAAAAATGAATAAAAGTGCTAAATTGTTCCTTCAACCAGAATGGAGCAAACAAAATGAACTTATGCCTCTAATTGTTGAGTATGTAAAGGAAAATCCTCATTGGCAAATTTCTTTACAAACACACAAATTCATGGATATTCCATAACAATAGCTATACTCTCAAAATATTTCCTTATGCTTCGCATTTATTTGATATTTTTTCTCTCTTTATTCATTTTGAGCAATCTATATGCCCAACAAGTTTATAGTACCAAAAATAAAACAGCTATAAAACTATATGAACAAGCCCAAGAAGAACTAAAAAGTGGTTATAAAGGCAATAAAAAGGAAAACAGATATGATGAGGCTATTGAACTTTTTGAAAAAGCTATCAAAAAAGATCCTAAATTCACAGAAGCTCACTTGGCTTTAGCTACTAATTATCAAATATTTGGCAAATACTATGATAAAATGCTCTATCATTACGAGCAAGCCGTAAAGAGCTCTCCAGATAGTAAAAAAGTCATGGGTGCATATTATACTTTGGCAGGAGAAAGTCTTAAACAAGGTAAATATGATGAAGCCAAGCAATATGCAGAAAAATTTCTCTCTTTTGGAGATGTTGCAGAAAACTATACAACTGAAGCTAAGAGAATTATTACTTCAACAAACTTTGCCAAAGAAAAAATGGCAAACCCACTGCCATTCAAACCAGTCTCTGTGAGTGATAAAATCAATAAAACTGGGCGTTTACAATATTTCCCTGTTCTTACAGCAGATCAAAACATGATATTCTTCACAGCCATTGGTCTTCCTAAAAAATCGTATAGTGAAGATATTTACATCAGTGTAAAAATGAATGGTGAATGGCAAGAACCAATGATGCTTTCCAATAGGATTAATAGTGTAGAAAACGAAGGTACTTGTAGTATTTCCGCTGACGGTAAATTATTGGTTTTTACATCTTGTTTGGGCCGAAAATCCTTTGGAAGTTGTGATTTGTATATCAGCAAACTCATTGGCGAAGAGTGGACAGAACCCATCAATATGGGAGAAAACATCAATTCTTCTCATTGGGAATCTCAACCATCCCTTTCTGCTGATGGAAATACTTTATATTTTATTTCTGATAAAAACAAACGTAGTGGAAAAGACATTTTTGTCAGTTATCGAAATGCTCAAGGTGAATGGTCTCCAGCAGAAGTTCTTCCTAATTCTATCAATACAAACAAAGATGAGTTTTCACCTTTTATTCATGCAAATGGGAAAACTTTATTTTTCTCTTCTAATGGACATATTGGTTTGGGAGGTTTAGATTTATTTTCTTCAGAATTAGACCGTAATCAGTGGAGTATACCCCAAAACTTGGGTTACCCTATCAATAACCATCTTGACCAAGTTTCTTTATTTGTTACAGCAGATGGTAAAAAAGGATATTATGCTGATGAGAAGAGAAATGGAAATTTAGATATTTCAGCAAATATTCTTGAGTTTGAGATGCCAGAACCTGTAACTGTAAAAATAAAAACACAGTATCTCAAAGGCAGGGTAATAGATGCCAAAACAAAACAATTATTGGAAGCAAATATAGACTTAATCAATCTTGCCAACAATAAAAAAGAGAGTTCTGTATTATCTGATAAATACAAAGGCACTTATTTACTTGTACTCAATGAACAAACAGAATATGCTTTAGAAGTTCATAAAAAAGGTTATGCCTTTAAAAGCCTTCGTTTTGATTATTCCAATAAAAAAGCTGATGATTTAAAACCCATTGAATTGGATATTTTATTAAATCCAATAGAAAAAGGGACAATCTTTGTATTGAATAATATCTTTTTTGATAGTGGTAAATGGGATGTAAGAGATAAGTCAAAATCTGAATTGGATGAACTTATTTTATTTATGCAAGATAACCCACAAGTACGTGGCGAAATATCTGGACACACAGATAATGTAGGTGAAAAGAAAGCAAATTTAGATTTATCGCTCAAAAGAGCCAAATCTGTTTATGATTATCTAATTAAGGGTGGAATCCCTGCTAATAGGCTTGTTTTCAAAGGCTATGGAGATTCTCAACCAACAGCCCCCAACGATACAGAAGAAAACAAACAATTAAATAGAAGAATCGAGTTTAAAATATTGTAGATTTCGTTTCAAACAATATGAATGTAGTTGCTTCATTTGCAAAAGAACATAATCGTATAGCGATTTCATTGATTATCATACTTTCTACATTATTAAGCACATTTGCTTTTGTTGCGGGCATGATTTGGTCTATGATGAACTATTCTTTATCAAAATATCTGATTGTAGTTGTTTCTATTGTAATGTTATTTTCTGCTTTCTACTACTACAAATATTCTTTAGGTTATTTTCAAAAAAAAATCGCAATTTTTATCCTTTATCAAGGTACAATCATTTTATTTTTTAATGGAGGTTTTGAGCAAATGCAAAATGCTGAAACACCCATAAATACTAAAAAATCCCCTGTTTTATTAGCAAGTATAGCCCATCCTATTCTTCAGGATACCCCTTTTCTTCGTAAGATTCTAAAAAAACATAAAAAATCTATCCGAATAATTATACAAAAAATTGCCTCTAAAAAGTGGGGGATTTTTGGCAGAACTTTATTGATGATACTTGTTTTGATAGTTTTGGCAGGTCTTGGTATTTTACTGGCTATGTTATCCTGTTCTTTACTTTGTGCTGGTTATGGTGTAGCTTCTGTAGCAGTTTTACTTGGAGGGGCTGGACTGATAACATGGTTGGGAATTATTATCATCAAAGCTATTTGGAAAAAATATCGAAAACCCAAAGTTATTTCTCAAAATATTCAATAAAATGCAACAAAAAGCCGTTATCAACCAAGATTTTTTAAGCATTATACTCAAACGTTTATGCCATGAACTCATTGAGAGTCATGAGGATTTCAACAATACAGTGTTATTGGGCATTCAACCCAAAGGTGTTTTTGTAGCCCAAAGAATAGAAAAAGAGTTGGAACAAATTACAGGCAAAAAAGTACCCCTTGGTTTTTTAGATATTACTTTTTTTAGGGACGATTTTAAAAAAAGAGAAAAACCTCTTTCTGCAAACTCTACACAAATTAATTTTCTGATTGAAGGTAAAAAAGTGATTCTGATTGATGATGTGCTTTATACAGGCAGAACAGTCAGGGCAGCCTTAGATGCTATGCTTGCCTTTGGCAGACCAGAAAGTGTCGATTTTTTGGTATTGATTGATAGAACTTACACTCGCAATCTACCTATTGAAGCCAAATATGTAGGCAAAGCTGTCAATACAATGGCTTCTGAGCGTGTAAAAGTAGAACTCAAAGAACAAGGACACGAACAAGATTGCATTTGGCTTGTAAAAAATACAGACTAATTATCAAAAAAATATTTGAATATTTCAAAGACTGCTTAATTTTGCTTATTCTTCTACTAAAAACATTAAAATAATTTCTAATATGGATTTCAGAATAGAAAAAGACACTATGGGTGAGGTACAAGTACCTGCTCATGTTTATTGGGGTGCTCAAACTGAACGTAGTCGTAATAATTTTAAAATAGGAGCAGAAGGCTCTATGCCTAGAGAAGTAATTTATGCTTTTGCTTACCTAAAAAAAGCTGCTGCTTTAGCTAATCATGAGTTAGGAGTTTTATCCAAAGAAAAAGCAGACATGATTGCTAGTGCTTGTGATGCAATTTTGGCAGGCAAGTTAGATGACCAATTTCCTTTGGTTATTTGGCAAACTGGTTCGGGTACACAATCAAACATGAATGTAAATGAAGTAGTTGCTTATTATGCTCATGTACAGTCAGGTGGTAACTTAGCTGATGAGAAAAAAGTTTTACACCCTAACGATGATGTAAACAAATCTCAGTCATCTAATGACACCTACCCTACTGCTATGCATATAGCAGCCTATAAAATGGCTGTAGATGTTACTATCCCAGGTATGGAATTACTTGCCAATACGCTTTCTAAAAAGGTAGAGGCTTTCAATGATATTGTAAAAACTGGTCGTACACACTTCATGGATGCTACTCCTCTTACTTTGGGACAAGAGTTTTCGGGTTATGTACAACAAATCAAAAATAGCATCAGAGCTATTAAGAACTCTTTAGAAATGGTCAAAGAGCTTGCTTTAGGTGGTACTGCCGTAGGTACTGGCTTGAATGCTCCCAAAGGTTATGATGTACTAGTTGCTAAAAAAATTGCAGAACTTACTGGTTATCCGTTTGTTACAGCACCCAATAAATTTGAAGCCTTGGCTGCACACGATGCAATGGTAGAGCTTTCTGGAGCATTGAAACGTTCAGCAGTAGCTTTGATGAAAATAGCCAACGATATTCGTATGCTATCTTCAGGACCTCGTTCTGGTATCGGAGAAATTATCATTCCTGATAACGAACCAGGTTCATCTATTATGCCAGGTAAAGTAAATCCGACTCAGCCTGAAGCACTTTCAATGGTTTGTTGTCAAGTAATAGGAAATGATGTAGCCGTTTCAATAGGTGGCTCAAATGGTCATTTTGAGTTGAATGTATTCAAACCATTGATAGCTTACAATGTACTCATGTCAGCTCGTTTATTGGGAGATGCTTGTGTATCATTTAATAACAAATGTGCAGAAGGTATTGAGCCAAATCACAGCATCATTCAGAAGCATTTAGAAAACTCTTTAATGCTTGTAACAGCTCTTAATCCTCATATTGGATACGAAAATGCTGCAAAAATTGCTAAAAAAGCTCACAAAGAAAACAAAACACTTCGTGAAGCTGCTATTGAACTTGGTTTGGTTACCAACGAGCAATTTGATGCTTGGGTAATACCTAAAAATATGGTTGGAAATCTTTAATTTCAAAGCCCTTTATTGCAAAAATAATAAAGGGCTTTATTTATATGCTTATTTTTATGGAAAGAAGAAAATTTGTAAAAAAGGCTCTTTATACTGCCACAGGGTTGGCAGTTGTGAGTGGAGGAGCAACTGGCTTTTTTCATTATCATTTTTCTGATAGAAACAATGCCAAAAGAGTTCTGAATTTTAGCAATTTGCAAGAAGCTTTGAACGAATTAGATAAAATTGAAAAAGCTGCTGAACTTCAAATTGCAGGCGATTGGTCTTTGTATCAGAATCTTATTCATTGTACACAAAGTATAGAGTTTTCCCTATTGGGTTACCCTGAAAACAAACCAAAGTTATTTCAGAATACTATCGGAAAGTTGGTTTTTCATAAATTTGAAGGACAAGGCTATATGCGACACAATCGGAATGAACCCATTCCCAAAGCTCCTGAAATTATCAAGAATGGGGATATCAAAGAAGCTTTTACAAAACTTCGTAAAACTATTTCCGATTTCGAGAAATTTCAAGGAAATTTAGCTCCTCATTTTGCTTATGGTGTGCTTACCAAAGCAGAATATACAAAAGCTCACGCATTTCATTTAGCTGACCATTTTTCAGCTATGGATTACAAAATTTAACACATTCATTCATGTTATTAGACAGCCAGCAAAAAAATTATATTAAGTTTTTACCCTTTGCACTGATTTATGGGGTGCATTTGGTTGGAGCATTCAATGATGTCATGGAAATAGATGCAGCTCAATATGCTGCTATTTCTTGGGAGATGTCAGAGACAAACAACTTTTTAGAAACGAGACAACGAGGGGCAGACTATTTGGACAAACCCCCTTTGTTATTCTGGATTTCAAGCATCAGTTTTAAGCTTTTTGGTTATAATAATTTTGCCTATCGCTTCATTCCTACATTGCTTTCATTTTTAGGGGCTTATGCTACTTTTAAACTTGCAAGAATTTATTATAGTTATCAGGTAGCCTATTTATCAGCACTTTTATTAGCTTCTTGTCAAGCTGTATTCTTGATGAATCAGGATTTACGAACTGACAATATGCTTACTACATTTGTAGTCTTTTCTATCTGGCAATTAGCTGCTTATTTTCAAAGTAAAAAATGGCTTTATTTGATAGGTGGTTTTGTAGGAGTTGGGCTAGCCATGCTTTCCAAAGGCCCTATTGGGCTTGTAATACCAATTTTGGCGTTTGCCAGCGATTTTGCAGCAAAACGCCAATGGGCAAATTTTTTCAAATGGCAGTATTTGGTGGGTTTGGTAGTGTTGGGCTTGGTTTTGTTGCCCATGAGCATTGGTTTGTATCAACAATTTGATTTGCATCCCGAAAAAACGGTTAATAGCCTCACCAATGTTTCAGGATTAAAGTTTTTTTATTGGACTCAAAGTTTTGGAAGAATTACAGGCGAAAATGTTTGGAGTAACAATCCTGACCCATTTTTTTTAGTACATACTACACTATGGAGTTTTCTGCCTTGGTCGTTTTTCTTGGTGATAGCGTTTATTTGCGAAACTCGAGATATTTTTAAAAATAAATTCAAGAAATTAGAAGAAAACAAAGAAATTTTACTTTGGGCTGGGTTTACACTTACTTTTATTGCTCTTTCACGTTCCAAATATCAGTTAAACCATTATATCTATGTGGTTTATCCTTTTGGAGCCATCATGACTGCCAAATGGATTGAAAAAATGGTCTTATGGTCTAAAAAGTGGCTAAATTTCTTCAATATTTGGTTAAACTTTCAAATCATTTTGCTCATATTTTTAGCTGGCGTACTCGGATTTTGGTGTTTCCCTATCGAAAATTGGTGGGTAAGTGCTTTAATCATTACTTTTTTTGGATTTGCTCTTTATACTTCTGTAAAAAGTAAAAACCTCATTGAGAAATTCGTTTTACCCTCCTTTTTTGCTATTTTAGCTGTCAATACACTGATGAATGGTTGGGTATATCCTTACTTACTTGATAATTTTCAAACAGAATCCATTGTCATGAAAGACATCAAAAAAAGCCCAGAGTTAGTCAATTTAGATAACTTTTATATTGTATCAGGCGATTTGATGGGAAATACGCCTGATTTCTATGCTCAAAGAGTAGTCAAGCATGTAGGTACATTGGATGAAATTCCCAATAAAAGCAAGGTTTGGATTTTCTGTGACGATAATTTTTATCAAAATACACTCAGGAAAGCAACCAATGTTCAAGTATTAGAAAAAGAAATATATAACGATTTTCATATTTCGGTACTCACCCCCGAATTCTTAAACCCGAATACACGAAACCAGTATACCAAAAAGACTTATCTGTTAAATATCATTAAAAACTAAATTTAAAGAAGTATGTCTTTCAGTGAGTATTTAGCCAAAATGGCAGGATTAAACGACCCTGTTACCTATGCAATTCCTCTTTTTATTATTGCCGTTTTGGTTGAGCTTTTTATTGATGTAAAGGAAAAACTCCAAGTTTATCATAAGACAGAAGCTTGGGCTTCCATTGCAATGGGGGCTGGCTCAGTGGTGATTAATTTATTCACCAAATTTATGTACTTTGTGTTGTTTAGTTATATCTACGAAAATTGGGCTTTCTGGCAATTGGGGGTTGTTTGGTGGGTATGGCTCATTGCTTTTTTTGCTGACGATTTTTCATTTTATTGGCATCATAGATTAAGCCATGAAATCCGAATTTTGTGGGCTGCTCATTCCAATCATCATTCTTCACAAGATTATAATTTGGCAGTTGCCTTACGCCAAAGTTGGACAGAAGGCATTTATAAGTTTTTCTTCTATGCTTGGATGCCTTTGGTTGGCATTCATCCAATCATAATTTTTACGCTCGCTTCCATTAGTTTAATCTATCAGTTTTTTTTGCATACACAGGTCGTAAAAAAACTTGGTTTTTTAGAGTGGTTTATGAATACGCCTTCGCATCACAGGGTGCATCATGGAACAAATTTGCAGTATTTGGACAGAAACCATGCTGGTATTCTGATTATTTGGGATAGGCTTTTTGGCACTTTTGAACCTGAAAAAGAGAAAGTTATTTATGGTCTTACCAAAAACATTGAAACCAGCAACCCTATCAGAATTGCCACAGCAGAATTTGAAAGCATTGCCAAAGATCTTCAAAAAGCACATAAATGGTCTGATAAAATTAAGTATTTACTCAAACCACCAGGTTGGAGTCATGATGGTTCAACCAAAACGACCAAAGATTTACAAAATTAAAAGCCTTACTAAGTAAGGCTTTTTTATAATTCAACTTTTTCTGTCGGACTTGTTGGATGATATTTTTTAGGGGCATACAAAAATCCAAAGGCTTCTGCTCCATCTTTGCCCAAATGTTTGTGATGAACCTTGTGAGCTCTAATCATTCTACGCAGGTATGGGCTTTTAGCAATAAACTTAATCTTTACTCTTCTGTGTACCAATATATCGTGAAATAGAACATAGAAAATTCCATATCCCAAAATTCCGAAGCCTACCCATTTCAAAAATGCTAATTGTGCAAACTCAAAACCTACAATAATTGTAGCCATCGAAGGTACACTAAAAACAACTGCAAAAAGATCATTTCTTTCAAAAAAACCATGTCTGGGACTGTGGTGCGATTTGTGCCATGACCATAAAAAACCATGCATAATATATTTGTGTGTAAACCAAGCTGCTCCCTCCATTAAGAAAAAAGTAGCAACCATCAAAAATATATTGAAAGCTAATTCCATATTTTATTTAAAATTGTTCTATTACTTCTTTTACTTGTTCCATCAACCACATAGGAGTGGAAGTTGCCCCACAAATTCCTATAGTTTCATTTTTACCAAACCATTCTTGTTTAATATCGTCAGGGTTTGAAACAAAATAAGTGTTCGGATTGGTTTGTTTGCAGACTTCATATAAAACCTTTCCGTTAGATGATTTTGTGCCTGCTACAAAGATAATTTTATCGTAAAATTGTGCAAAATCTCTTAATTCAGTATCTCTGTTTGATACTTGTCTACAAATAGTATCATTGGCATCTACTTCAATTCCTTCTTGTTCTAATTTTTCTTTGATTTCGTAGAATTTATCTGTACTCTTAGTAGTTTGACTATAAAGAGTAAGTTTTGAAGGTAGTTTATCGACTTCCAACTCTGTAATATCCTGAAAGACAAAAGCATTGTTATTAGTTTGCCCTAGAAGACCTATAATTTCTGCATGACCATGTTTACCATAAATATAAATACTCTCATTTTTATCGTAAGAGTTTTTGATACGGTTTTGGAGTTTTAATACAACTGGACACGAAGCATCTATCAATTCAAGGTTATTTTCTAATGCTAACTCATAAGTAGAAGGAGGCTCTCCATGAGCTCTAATTAATACTTTTTCGTTTTGGAGTTCTTTAAGATATTCGTGATTGATAATTTTCAAACCTTTGTTTTGTAATCTTTTTACTTCTTCATCATTATGCACTATATCCCCAAGGCAATATAATTTACCCTCTTGTTCCAGAATATCTTCTGCCATTTCGATGGCATACACTACACCAAAACAAAAGCCCGAATGTTTATCTATAGTAACTTGGAGATTAAGCATATTATAAAATGAGTTTGCACAATATACTCAAAAACTCAAACAATTGTTTAAAAAAAATACGAAAAAATTTTGTTAAGATTTTATGAAATTAAAAAGTGATAGCTTTTGGCTACCACTTTAATCTTACATATTTCTTATCATTTTAAGTTGATTTTTCAGTGTTTTTAACTGATTCTCAGCTTGTTTTATTTTATCTTCAAAACTATTTCTAAAGGCATCACCTTTTTTAGAATCTGCAAAGAATCCTAAGTTATTATTAAGTGTAGCCAGTTCATCTTCTAGTTGTGAGATTCTCTTACGAATTTGCTGTTCTTTTTTAGCAAGGTCTTTTCCTCCCTTACCACTCAAATTAGCCCATTTCAGCTCAATAAGTAGGTCTAAAGCATCTTGGTCTTGCTGTGCAAGATGAGTCGATTTTTCAGCAAGTGACTTTAAAGAAGCATAAAACCTATCTTTTATTTTTATCATTTGTTTACGAGGGACAAAACCAACTGCATTCCACTCTGTAATGGCTTGATCTGCAAGCGATTCTATATCCATATTTGCCAAATCGGCAGAAGAATACCCTTTTAATCTTTCGCAAAGAGCGTTTTTCTTATCGTAATTTTCTTTTTCTTCTTTATCTTTTACAGCAAATTGCTCTCTTCTTTTTGCAAAAAAGCCATCTAGGATAGTTCTGAATTTCTCAAAAATCTGTTCTTTTTGTTTTTCAGGAACTGCACCTATTTCTTTCCACTGTTCTTGTAATTTTTTAAGCTCCTCAGCAATATTTTCTATATTATCTGAATCTGCACTAGCAATCAAGTCTTCTGCTTTTTGGCATAGAGTAAGTTTAGCTTGTAAATTTATCTCTCTTGAGTCATCCAAACCTTTAAAAAACTCTGATTTATTGCGGAAAAACACTTTAAAACTATTCCAAAACTGCTTGGTAATTTCTTTAGATTTCTCAAGTGGCACTTGTCCAATAGCCTCCCATTCTTTTTGGATAGCTAAAAGTTCTTGTGTTGCATTTTGCCAATTTTTAATTTTTTCACCTTTGAATTCTTCAAAAGGGCGTACTTTTTCACAAAGAGCAGTCTTTTTAGCTAAATTTTCATTCATTTCAGCTTTTAGATTCTCTGTCATGTTCTTTTTACGCTCATAAATTACATCCGAAGCATCTTTAAAGCGTTTCCAAACATTTTCCTGCTCTTCTTTATTTCCAACAGGACCAATATGTTTGAATTCATCATGTAGCTCATTAAGTTGCTTAATAGCATCTTTCATAGAAGACAATTGTGCCAGCTTTTCAGCTTTTTCGCAGATTATGAGTTTTGCTTCTAAATTTCTCTTACGATCTAAATCTTTGAGTTCGTTATATAAGCCCAAACGATTATAATAAATTTCCATGAGAGCATTATAACTTGCCCACAAAGCTTTTGCATTAGCTTTGGGAACAGATCCTATTTTTTTCCACTCTTGTTGTAAATCACGAACCTGCTTATGAGTCTGCTCACTTTCTTCTTCTGCATTGACAAGAGATCTCAATTTCTCTATAATTTCTGTTTTCAGATCGAAATTTTTCTTTAAGGTCTTCTCTATTTGTTCTTGAAGAGCTGTTCTTTGTTTTTTGACAAAGCTATATGTTTGGTAAAATTTAGCTTCTGTTGCCTCTTGTTTATATGTAAAGCCATCTTCATCTCCTCCTTCAGCCAAATATTTTTGAAGAGCTTCTTCTTTAGAGTGTGCAACCAAATTATCAAAATGAGGTTTTATTTGCCTGAACAATCTGAACGCCTCATCGATTTGTTCAGGAGTCAAAGATTTTTCCTGATATTTTGTAGTTAGTTGAACAATTTGTTCTTTTGAGTAATGGGAGTAATCTTCGTGTTGCTCCTCTTGCTCTGAAATATGGCTTTCAGATGCCGATGTTACCACCTCTTCAGGGTTACCAAGTACATTTTCTTCTTCCATCATACAAAATCGAATTACCAAATGAAAATTAAAACAACCTAAATATATATAGGTTGGCAAAGATAGTTTTTTTTCAAAAAAAAGGATAGTTTGTTACAAAAAAACTTATCAAGAGAAAAATTTATAGTTTTATTGCGTTTTTTTTTATACTCTTGCAAAAGACTTTGTCTTATTTTTTTATAGTTCATTCTTATTCATAAACGCATGTTTTTACTCAAGGTTTTAGGCAAATTTTTATTGTTTTTTTCTGGTTGGAAAATTAAAGGCAGGCTCCCACAAAACGTTAAAAAAACAGTTATGATAGCAGCTCCCCATACAAGTAATTGGGATTTTTTCTATACAATGGTTATCTTTTCTGCTTTGGGAGTTCGAGTTCGTTTTTTGGGCAAAAAAAGTCTTTTTAAATTTCCTTTAGGTTTTTTAATGAAGTTTTTTGGAGGTATTCCTATTGACAGATCTCAAAATAATAATTTTGTAAGTACAGCAGCAGGTATGATTCAGCAGGCAGAAGAGATGATTTTATTAGTACCTGTAGAAGGTACAAGAGGTTATACAGAACAATGGAAATCAGGATTTTATTATATTGCTCAAGAAGCAGGCGTTCCTGTTAGTTTAGGATACCTTGATTATGGAAAAAAAGAAGGTGGTTTTTTACCTGATTTATTTCATCCTACAGGAAATTATGTAGAAGATGTAGAAAAAATACAACTCATGTATAAAGATATACAAGGTAAATATCCTCAAAACTCTACTTTATATAAAAAATTTGGTAGTAAAACCATGATTTGGTAGTTATAATCTATGAATATGCCTATTAATGACTTTGAAAATCTATCCAAAGAACAACTCATTGATACTTTAAAAAATCTTCTTTCAGAGAGAGAAACGGAAAAAGAAACCCAAGCTTTGATGCAAAAACGGCAAGAAGAAATCTACGATTTCTATGACCGTTATAAAGTTATTTCAAAAATCTCGAAAGAAGGTTTATGGGAAACCCGTATTCCTGAATATTTCACTACTGACACACCTATTTGGTTTTCAGAAGAATTTATTCGTTTACTTGAGTATAATGAAGAAGAATTCCCTCCTGTTTTGCAAACATTTATCAATATTATTCACCCTATTCATAAATATGAGTTTTTATCCAGTCGAATTAATTTTCATAAAGGTTTATGCCCGGATGATATTTATGAGGCTGAAATTTTACTCATGACAGGTTCTGGCGAATATAAATGGTTCGAGATAAAATCTAAATTGGTAAGAGGTTCTCAAAAAAAAGCAGTATTAGATATAGGGGTTCTGCGTTCTATTCATAGTCGCAAAATGGCTGAAGAAGCTCTTAAAGAAGGTGAGCAAACACTTCGCTATATCAGTTATGCAAGCAAAGATGGTATTTATGATGTAAATCTTATTGATTATGAAGCAAGTTTTAGTGAAAACTTTTTTTTACTATTAGGGTATAGCCCCAAAGAAGTTCATCTTACTTGGCAAAACTGGACTGATTTGATTCATCCTGATGATAAAAACAGTTTTTTAGAAGCATATAATAAATTTTTACTCAAAAAATTGAATGCTTTCTCTAAAGAATGTAGAATGCTCTGCAAAGATGGTGGTTATAAGTGGGTGCTTAATAGAGCTAAAGTTGTTCAGTTTGATGATTATGGAATTCCTATCAGATTGATAGGAACACTTACAAATATTGATAAAATAAAAGAAGCTGAACAACAGCTCCGACAGGCATATGTAGACATTAAGGTCTCTAAAGAAAATCTACACCAATATGCTGAAGAGTTAGAAACAACTCTGGAGCAACTTCGCCAAATGCAAGAGCAACTCATTCAAGCTGAAAAAATGGCTTCTTTAGGTGTTTTAGTTGCTGGCATCGCTCACGAACTTAATAATCCCATTGGTTATATCTATAGTAGTACTGAAGGTTTAAAGAATAATATTCAGGATTTATTGACTCTGATTACAGAATATGATAGTCTCTCTGAATCTAATTATTCTACACAAAAGAAAAAAATTGAAGATTTAAAAAGATCTATTTTCTTTAATGATATTGTCAATGAATTGCAAGAACTCATTAATAATATTTATTTGGGAGCTAATCAAACAGCTGAGATTGTCAAAGGACTTCGTAACTTCTCTAGAAGTAACGATTCTTCTCTAGAAGCTGTTGACATCAATGAAACATTAGATATTACACTGGCATTACTACAAAACCAGTTTAAAGATTCTTTTGAAATAGACAGAGCTTATGATGAAATTCCTTCTGTGATTGCTTATCCTGTCAAAATTAGTCAAGTATTTATGAATATTATTATCAATGCTGTACATGCTATTGAAGTTGCCAAACCTGCCACCAAAAAAATAATTCTTCAAACACAAAAACTACCTGATGATAAAGTTCTAATTTCTATTTCAGATAATGGGATTGGTATTTCTAAAGAGAAACAAAAAAGAATTTTTGAACCTTTCTTTACAGATAAAGAGGTTGGTAAGGGTACAGGCTTAGGTCTTTCTATCAGTTTAGGGATTGTAGAGAGTTTAGGTGGAAAAATCAATGTAATTTCAGAAGAAGGGAAAGGAAGTACTTTTCAAATTATTTTGCCTGTTAAGCAAAATATCAATGTATCAAGTACTTAAGCTTTTATTTTTTTCTGCATCAATTTTTTACTAAATCCTTGAAATATCAGTAATTCAGCCAATAATAAGTTGGGTATCCAACTCATAAATGAAAGCATAACATAAATTTCTATGTCTGTCCAAGTATTGAGTAAATCAAATTTAGAAATACTAAACATATAAAGCCTTAATGTAATAGCCGAAAACGTCAGAGCATAGCTTCTAAGCATCCAATTGGCATGAAGGATAACTTTTTTCTCTCTGATAAGTTTATATGACCAAAATGTAACAAACCACCACAAACTCGATAAAAACACGAAACTAAATTTGGAGACAATATTCCCATTTGCATAAAAAGACATTACAAGCCCCGATGGAGCAGAAATAAATAAAATAACTCCTACATATAATTTACCAATATTTCGATGCCATTGAGCTTTTTCGTACATCAGTGTACGAGAAAATTGTGTTGCACCAGCCAATAATACAATAGGAGCTGAAAAAATATGCAGATAAAAAACACTTAAATACAAATTCCTTACCCATTCCTGCCCTCCCAACAAAATTTTCTGTTTGGTAAACAAAAAATCAATATTGATTTCCCATGTAGTATAAGGAACTGTAATAATGAGCATACGATAAGTAAAGAAAAACACCAAAAAAGTGCCTAAAATCTTAATGAATGCAAGCTTTTCTTTCCAGAGAACAGGAAAAATAAAAATACAGGCAACAAGTACCGAAAGCCAATAAATACTAAAAAATTGGCTTCGGGCTATAAAACGCCATTCAGCATACAAATGAGAGAAAACTTCTTGCACAATCTGTTAAATTTTAGTGTTAAAGTAACAAAAAATGTGCAATATTTTCTCTCATTTAAGTTTTTTTGAGGCTACAAGCGAAAAGAGTAGCAGTCTGCCCAGCAAATTAAGAACACCATTCTTTCTTTATTGGGCTTGCTCAACCTATGTTGAGCTACTTTCTTCTTTTGTTTATAAAAGTTTCAGAAAGGCAGAATAAAATTCTGCTTGAATTGATAAGGGCGAAGTATCACTTTCCTACGGCACTCAATGAGTTACAAAACAAAATATACTCTACGCAATGTATTTACGTAATTGTATATTTTTTGGGAAAAATCAAGTATATTCCTCTAAATCACTTTCACAACTCAAACAATAATAGAACTCATCTTTAACAATATTAATAATCCCACAATTTTTGCATACACTAAAAATAAACTCTGTTGTAAAAAAATCAGGAAAATCGATATTTATCTTCAATAATGCTTGTTTGACAAATTCCCAAGATTTTGCAGAAGGGCAGTATCCTGTTGATTGGTTTGTAATCTGAGATATACTTATACCTTCCAATTTATCCTTTTTAAAGGTAATTTCTCCTGCTGATAAAACTTCTTCTCCATTTGCACAGACAACATGCTCAGACCTTCTATCATTAATTCTTAAATTTTCGTTTAAGTCAATAACAAATGTAGCTATTATCTCATGCTCAGAGTTAAATTTATGATTAGTATCACTAATCCAGTCTATAATATCTTTTTGAGACAGAATAACTTTTCCAGCCTTTTCTTCACTTACTTGTTTGAGTATTTCTTTTGCCCCTATATATTTATACATAAATTTATTCAATAGTTTTTACTATCTCTAAAAACTCCTTTGTATTATGAGTTGTGGGTTGTTCATAGGTAATATATCCTTTATCACTATTACAAAATATTTTCAAGTCGTTAAAAACTTTGTCTTCAATGGAAGTATTTAGATACATTGTTTCACAAGAAATGCCTACAATTAAGTTGTCATCATCTGTAAAAAAGCACATTGCAATTCTAATATCTGAACTTTCATTATTTGCCCAATAAATGGTATATATTTCGTGTTTATTTTCTATTAAATAATCTATCAACTCTGTTGAAGTCTCAAATGTATTTTTTGTTTCTTTGGCGTATAGCGGTACCTCATAAATATCAGATGTTTCACTTCTTAGAGGGACAAACTTATCCAAAAAAGAATTGATAAACTCTTTTGTTCTTGTATTTGTAAGAACATAGCAATTTGCAAAATATCCTCGTTTTTCCATATTTGCCTTATATAGTAGTGTTGTATTAAATTTATTTCACAAAAAAAGCCTTGAAAAACTTAGTTTTCAAGGCTTGAATTTATCAAAAAGGATTCTATAATTATCCGTTTGCCACTTCAATATTTACACTTTTTCCTTTGATGGTATTGTTTTTCATACCTTTGATTACTTTTTGAACATCTTGTTCTGCAATCTCAACAAAAGAAAATTTATCTAAAATATCAATCTGACCAATGTTATTGAAAGAAATGCCTGTTTCACCTGTAAACGCTCCTACGATATCGTTCGGACGAACTCTATCCATTTTTCCTACATTTACAAACAAACGTACCATTCCTTTAGCACCACTACCTTTGCGTGGTTTTTTCTCGTCTCCTCTATCAAAACGTGATGAACGGTCTTTGTCTTTTCTGTCAAATTTCTTATCTCTATCTCTTCCTTTATCTTTTCTATCTCCTCTATCTTCTTTACCCATGATATCATTCATATCCAAATCAACATATTCTGTTTTTTGGTTACTCCATTGCAACTGGATAAGAGCTTTGATAATTGTTTCGTCTTTTGCCCCTGAATGACGTAGTTGTAACATCAAGTCATGGAAAGCACTTAAATCTTGGTTTTCAGCTACTTCCAATACTCTTCCTACAAAATGAGCTTGTTTCATACCAATCAAATCTTCGATAGAAGGTACAACCCCCCTTTCAATTTTCTTTTTGGTATAATCTTGTATTTCACGCATACGAACAAACTCTCTTCCTACCACAAAGGTAAATGCTTTTCCAGATTTACCTGCTCTACCTGTTCTACCAATACGGTGAACGTAGTATTCGGGGTCAAGAGGAACGTCAAAGTTAAATACAGCATCCACATCCGAAACGTCAATACCTCTGGCAGCCACATCTGTTGCAACCAAAATATTAATTGTTCCTTCTCTGAACTGCTTCATTACTTTCTCTCTTTGGCGTTGGTTCAAATCGCCATGAATTGCCTCAGCTTTGTAACCTCTTTCCATCAATTCTGCTACTACTTCATCAGCTTTTCTTTTGGTATTACAGAATACAAGCATCAATTGTAGATTATAGAAATCTATTAATCTACACATCACTTCTACTTTTGCATTTCCTTTGATTTCGTAGTATAACTGCTCAATATTTTCGGCTGTAAGTTCTTTACGAACTACTTTTACGATAGCAGGATTATTTTGGAATTTTTGAATAATTGCCAAAATAGGCTTCGACATCGTTGCTGAGAATAGCAAAGTTTGTCTATCAAAAGGTAGTTCTTCTAAAATACCTTCAATATCTTCTCTAAAGCCCATATCAAGCATTTCGTCTGCTTCATCCAAAATAGCAACTTTTACATTGTCTAATTTGAGTGTTCCTCTTTCAAGGTGGTCAATGATACGACCTGGTGTTCCTACAACAACATGAGCTCCTGCTTTTAGGGCTCTAATCTGTCTGTCGATAGGGTCTCCACCATAAACGGTAACACATTTAATTTTTTTGTATTTGCTTAATTTCTCAAACTCATCTGTTACTTGTAAAGCTAGTTCTCTAGTTGGGCAAAGCACCAACACCTGAACTTGTTTTTCAGTAATATCAACTTGCTCTAATGCAGGTATCCCAAAGGCAGCTGTTTTACCTGTACCTGTTTGAGCCATTCCCATCACGTCTCTACCTTCTAAAGCTATTGGTATAGCCTCTGCTTGAATTGGTGAAGCCTCTGTAAAACCCATGTCGGCGATTGCCTGCTGCATTTCTTCTGAAATGGGCAACTGGCTAAATAAAATTTTTGTACTCATTATTAATTTTTAACTATTTGTAAGTCTTTTTTATAGACTCTATAAAAAAGAAAAAAACAAACGAGAGCCTTGCTCTCGTTTTCGACTATGATTCTTTCTTCGTTTTAGAGCTTTTTTTAGGTTTTTCTTCTACCTCTTTAGCTTCTGTTTCTTTTTTGGCTTTAGCTGTAGTTTTTTTAGGTTTCTCTTCTTTAGCCTCTACTACTTCTTCTGTTTTCTTTTTAGCTGTAGTTTTCTTAGCTGAAGTTTTAGCCTCTTCTTTTACTTCCGAAGTTTCTTCTTTTTTCTTAGCAGAAGTCTTTTTGTCTGTTGTTTTTGTTTCTTCTTGTTTTTCAGTAGCAGTTTCTTTCTTGGCTTTTGCTGCTTTTTTCTCTTCTTTTGCAGGCTCTTCTTTTACTTCTTCTTGTTTTTTCAGTACATCTGGAGCTTCTTTGAATAAAATGTTATACCATTTTACCAATTTTTTCACATCCGAAGGATATACTTTATCTACATCAAATTCAGGAAGAATTCCTTGTAGAAATTGCATCAAATCTGCTGTACCAGCTTTGCTATCCACAGGAAGTTTATCTTGATATTTTTCGTAAATTATATTTAAAACATCTTGCAAGGGCACTGAGCCATCTTTGGTAGTTGTATAAATAGATATTTCTTTTAAGATAGAAACTTTACCAGCAGAGCCTACTGCCATTTTCTTTTTCTGAGCGTCTAATGTTTCAACGATTACTCCTGTACGAGATGGCTTAAGCACACGGAAAAGCCCTTCTTTTCCTGAAATAGATGCGATTTCTTTTAATTCCATTGCTAAATCAATCTTTTTACTTTACAATTACTTAAAATTTTGATTCAATTCCTTGATAAAATTCAATATTTCTGAACTTCCTACTTTTTTTTCTGATGAAGTTATAAAAAAGCGAGGAAATACTTCAAAATATTCTAACAAAACTTTTTTATAGTTCTCCACATTACTATTCAGTTGCGTGGCTGAAAGTTTATCTGTTTTTGTGAAAACTATTGAAAAAGGCAATTGGGCTTCTCCCAACCAAAGCATGAACTCCAAATCATTTTTTTGAGGCTCAAGGCGAGAATCCACCAAAACAAATATACAAAGCAAGTTTTCTCTCTGACTGAGGTACTCGTAAATCATTTGTTCCCAAGCTTCTCTATCAGTCTTACTTACTTTGGCAAATCCATAACCTGGCAAATCCACTATAAACCATTTATCATCTACTACAAAATGATTGATGAGTTGTGTTTTACCTGGTGTTTGAGAAGTTTTTGCTAAATTTTTATTGTTGGCAAGCATATTTATCAGGGAAGATTTCCCCACATTCGACCTCCCAATAAAAGCATATTCGGGCTTGTTGGCAGTTGGGCACTGACTAAATGCTTTACTACTTTTTACAAATTTGGCTTCCACTACGTCAAAACTAAGTTAAGTTTGCAAATTTACGAAAATTTAGGCAAATACAAATTAATTGCAAAGAATATATTTAGTATTTGTAAAATTATCAGCTATTTATCTTTTTTTTAAACTGATGTAAGTTTTTTAAACCTTTTTACTTCAAAAAAGTCTAAAAAATATGTAATTTTGTTCCCTATAATCTAAAAACGAAAACACAAAATGAAAAAATATCTTTTAAATTGTTTTTTAATCGTGAGTTTACAAGCCTCTTTTGCTCAAAATACAACTCAGCAAACTTCTCCCGAAGAAAAAGCAAAGAAAATACTTGTAGATGTAGAAAGTAGATACAAGTCGGCAAAAGCTCTACGAGCAGACTTTATTTATGAAATGAAAAATGATGCTAACAAAGCTAAAGAAGAAGTAAAAGGTAGTTTTGTAATGAAGAAGAATAAATTTAAGTTAAAATTGGCAGATCAAGAAATCTATAATAATGGTACAACTGTATGGACTTATTTAAAAGATGCAAACGAAGTAAATATTTCTGACTACTCCCCTGAAAGTGAAGACATTACCCCCGAAAAAGTATTTACCTTGTATAAAAAAGACTACAAATATGTATTTATCAGGGAGTTTACAGAAAATGGAAAAGTTTATGAAGAAATAGACTTACAACCCACAGACCGTAGCAAAAAAATATACAAAATTCGTTTGGTTATCAATAAAAAGACAAAGAGTATCAAAAGCTGGGAAATTTTTGAAAAAAATCAGAATCGCTTCAAATATACTGTCAATAGCATAGAGTATAATGTAGCAGTGGATGACACTTTCTTTGTTTTTGATAAAAAGAAATACCCTAAAGTTACAGAAATAGATTTGCGATAGTATTTAAAACCTTATATTCAGGCTCTTAGATTTGGTCTAAGAGCTTTTTTGTTGCTTCCAAAAGCTCTGTTTTTTTCTGTTCCCAAGAAAAAAAAGCCTCAATATGTTTTCTTGCATTTATACCTATTTCTTTTACTTTTTCTGGATAAGAAAGCCAAATACGAATAGCTCTTGCAAGTTCCATGGGTCTATCAGCCCTGATAAGTTTACCCAACGTTTCGCTATCAATAATATCCCTTGTTACAGGCATATCTGAAGCTATTACAGGTGTCCCCACAGCCATTGATTCAAAAACTTTGAGTGGAGAACAGCCTTGTTCCAAATTTCGACTGCACTCCTTCAGTGGAGCAACAGAACAAACAGCATGCTCTACCCAAGCATATAATTCTTGCTTGGGTAGCTGATATTTCCATATTATCTTTTCCTCTAAACCTATTTTTTCAGCAAATTTTACATAAGCCTTACTATGTCGAGGTTTATGAGATGAGCAAATCACTAATTTTAAGTCTGTATCTTGTAATAGTCTAAAAGACCTTAATAATGTATCTACACCCTGCCAGCTTTGTAAAGCTCCAAAATAAATTACATATTTTTCGGGGGCTTCTTCTGGACGAGGTAATTTTTCTGGGGTTTCTGCACCATTTGTAATAATTTGTATTTTTGATGGTTTTACACCTTTTTGTATCAAAAACTTCTGAATGATTTGAGAGGGAACAATAATGATATCTGCATTTTCTAAACAAAACCATTCTAATTGACTAATTTGTTTGAGTATTTTGTCAGAAATTTGATACCTATAAGGCAATTCGATAGAAGGTAGTGCATTTACTTCAAAAATGGTTTTGTATCGTTTGTTAGGATTAAGTAAAATGGGTACTCCACCCCAAATATCTCTAAAATGACATATTTTCAAATTGGGTTGTGTTCTCAGCCAAAATAATAGCTGTTCACTATAAAGTTCTGTTCTTTCTAAAAAATTAGGATTTTCACTTTTGAAACGCCAAACATCTATTCCATTTTCCCATGTTTCTGATTCTGGTAGTTTTTCATCTCCCAAAACATATAACATTCCTTTAGAATATGTTTTTAGAAGAGTATTGGCAAAATGATGAATATGTGTAGCTGCTCCCTTCGCTGATGGGAACACATCAAAGGCTGTGTAAAGAGATGTATAGCGTTGTTCCATAGTCCAAAAATACATAAAAAAAGCCTCTAAAAAAGAGGCTTTCTGTTTTTTTATAATCTACTGGTAGGTGCAATAAATAGTGAACTAATAGATTCGTATTCGTGTACACTACGAATTGCTTTCGCAAATAAATTTGCTACACTTAAAGCATTGATTTTACTTGATTCTTTTCTTAAAGGAATGGTATCAGAAACGATTAATTCTTCTAAAACAGAATTTTCGATATTATCATAAGCCTTGCCTGAAAGTACAGGATGCGTACAAATAGCTCTCACTGTTCTTGCTCCTTTTTCTTTAATAATTTGAGCAGCCTTTGTAATAGTTCCCCCTGTATCAATAATATCATCTACAATAACTACATCAGCACCTTCCACATCTCCTATAATTTGCATTGAAGCAATTTCATTAGCTCTTTTTCTGTGTTTATCACAAACGACCATGTCTGCAGCAAAAATAGTTGCAAAGGCTCTAGCTCTTCCCACACCCCCTACGTCTGGAGCAGCAAATACAAGTTTAGGCAAATTGATGCTTTGTAAATAAGGCACAAAAACAGCTTGTCCATCCAAATGATCCACAGGAAAATCGAAGAATCCTTGAATTTGCCCTGCGTGTAAATCGCAAGTGATAAGCCTATCTGCTCCTGCTGCCGAAAGTAAGTTTGCAACCAATTTGGCAGCAATAGCAACACGAGGTTTATCTTTTCTATCTTGGCGAGCATAACCAAAATAAGGCATTACTACTGTTACATACATAGCAGAAGCTCTACGAGCTGCATCAATGAGTAATAATAGCTCCATCAGATTGTCTGCTGGTGGAAAAGTAGATTGTACTAAGAATACATGACACCCTCTTACAGATTCAGTGAAGCTTGGAGAAATCTCTCCATCACTAAAACGTTGAATAGACACCTCTCCAAGAGGTTTACCATATTCGTGGGCGATTTTTTCTGCCAAATAACGAGAGGCAGTTCCAGAAAAGAATTTTACGAAAGCGAGGTCAGCCATGATTTAGAAAACTTTTCGCAAAATTACATTTCTTTTATTCAAATGCTGACTTTATACAGAAAAAATTTTGATTTTTGTCCTAACTTATATAAATCTGAAATAGTAGCTTGGTATTCTTTATCATATATAATATGCTTATGAATACTCAAGACCTCAAATTACGCCCTCGATTTCAGTTCAATACTTCTATGAGTAGAGATGAAATTGTAGAAAAATTTAGAATAGAGCTTTCCAAGAATAATCCTCATCATTTTACAGGAATGCTCACAGATTTTCATATTCAAATAAAATTTCCATCACATGTACACAAATTATGGACACCTCACATGGAAATCAATTTGGAAGAAAACTTACAAGACAAAAGCACCTCTGTAAGAGTTTTATTAGCTCCTGTTTCTACAATTTGGACACTTATTATCTTTCTGGGCATTGTGGTAAGCACCAGTATTTTTATTGGTCTGATGTTGGGAGTTTCTCAATGGATGATACATCAAGAAATATGGGGATTTTATATCGTAGGCTTAGGTAGTATTGTACTATTAACATTGTATGTAATTGCCCGACAAGGCAGAACTTTATCAAGAAAAGAAATGCCACAACTCAAAGAGTTTGCTGACCAAGTATTTGAATGTGATTGTATGAATAAATAAAAACCCTTTCAAATTGAAAGGGTTTTTAGAAGTGATTTCTCAAGTTCACAAGTTTTGTAACTTGTTGTTATTTATAAAAGAGATTATTTTACTTCTTCAAATTCTGCATCTGTTACGTCAGAATCTTTGTTTGTATTCGATGACCCGTTTGTGTCAGTATTGGTTGTTCCACCATCTCCTGTATTCTGATACATTTCAGTAGAAGCTTGTTGCCATGCAGCGTTCAATCTTTCTAAAGCGGTGTCAATACCTGCTACATCCTTGCTGCTATGAGCTTGACGCAATGCTCCTAAAGCATCTTCAATAGCTGTTCTACTACCTGCAGAAAGTTTATCACCATATTCTTTCAACTGTTTTTCAGTTTGGAAAATCATGGTATCAGCAGCATTAACTTTCTCTATTTTGTCTTTTTCTGCTTTATCAGCATCTTCATTCGCTTTTGCTTCATTTTTCATCTTCTCAATTTCTTCTTTAGAAAGACCAGAAGAAGCTTCAATACGAATTTTTTGTTCTTTTCCTGTTGCTTGGTCTTTGGCTGTTACATTCAAGATACCATTTGCATCAATATCAAAAATCACTTCTACCTTAGGTATACCACGAGGAGCAGGCATGATACCATCCAAATGAAATCTTCCAATTGTACGGTTTTGACTCGCCAAAGGTCTCTCTCCTTGCAATACGTGAATAACCACAGATGCCTGATTGTCTTCAGCAGTAGAAAATGTTTCAGATTTTTTAGCAGGAATGGTTGTATTTGCTTCAATCAACTTTGTAAATACACCACCCAAAGTTTCGATACCTAAAGCAAGAGGTGTAACATCCAGTAACAATACGTCTGTTACTTCTTTGTTAAGAACTGCACCTTGTACAGCAGCACCTACTGCCACAGCTTCATCAGGGTTTACGTTTTTAGAAGGTTTTTTACCAAAAAACTTCTCAACTTCTTCCTGAATTTTAGGGATACGAGTAGAACCACCTACTAAGATTACTTCGTCTATTTCACTTACAGAAATACCCGCATCTTGAATAGCTTTTTTACAAGGTTCAAGCGTTCTGCGTACCAAATCATCTACCAATTGCTCAAATTTAGCTCTTGAAAGAGATTTTACCAAGTGTTGAGGTACACCATCTATTGGCATGATGTAAGGTAAATTGATATCTGTAGAAGGAGATGAAGAAAGCTCAATTTTTGCTTTCTCAGCAGCTTCTTTCAAACGTTGAAGAGCCATAGGGTCTCTACGTAAATCAATGGTTGGATGCTCTTTCAAGAACTCTTCTGCCAACCAATCAATGATTTTTTGGTCAAAATCATCACCACCTAAGTGTACATCACCGTTGGTAGATTTTACTTCAAATACACCATCACCCAATTCTAATACAGAAATATCGAAAGTACCACCACCTAAGTCAAATACTGCAATGGTTACATCTTTATTACGTTTATCCAAACCATAAGCCAAAGCTGCTGCTGTAGGCTCATTAATGATACGTTTTACTTCCAACCCTGCAATCAAGCCAGCTTCTTTAGTTGCTTGGCGTTCAGCATCATTGAAATATGCAGGTACAGTAATAACAGCTTCTGTAACAGTAAAGCCTAAATAGTCCTCAGCTGTAGATTTCATTTTTTGTAAAATCATCGCAGAAAGCTCTTGTGGCGTATAAAGTCTATCACCAATACGAACACGAGGTGTGTCATTTGTGCCTTGTTCTACTGTATAAGAAACGTGTCTAAGTTCGTTACTTACTTCAGAGTATTTTTTACCCATGAAGCGTTTAATAGACATAATCGTTTTCTTAGGGTTTGTAACTGCCTGTCTTTTAGCAGAATCACCTACTTTGCGTTCCCCATTTTCTAAGAATGCTACAATTGAAGGTGTTGTACGGCGACCTTCGCTATTGGGGATTACAACCACTTCACTTCCTTCCATTACTGCTACACAAGAATTGGTAGTCCCTAAGTCGATTCCAATAATTTTTCCCATTTTTAAACAATTAATTTAAAGTGAGTATAAAGATTTTTGTATTTGATTTAACAATCTATATGCCAAGAGTTTTTAACTGCCAAATTGACAGAAAAAACAAAAAGACAAAATCTTATTTTATTTTTCTTCAAAAAAGTTTCTTTTTAAAGATTATTTTCGCATTTTTGCATCAAATTTAGTATTAAATTTCAAATCAAACCTTCACAGCTATGTCAGAAAAAAAGTATTTAAAATTGGATGATATTGATCTCCAGATTTTAGAAAAATTACAATTAGACTCTAAAATTACCAATGCTCAACTTGCCAAAGAAATTGGTCTTTCACCTGCTCCTACACTTGAGCGTGTAAAAAAATTAGAAAATTCAGGTTTAATTAAAAGTTATCATGCCGTTTTGGATACCGAAAAAGCGGGTCTGGGTGTAACCACGTATGTGCAAGTTTCTTTGGTTAGTCACAAGAAAGCTGTCATTGAAGCCTTTGTTAAAAAAATTAATGAAATCGATAATGTGATAGAATGTCATCACATGACAGGTGCAGCAGACTTTTTATTGAAAATTTCTGCCAAAGATATTCCTTCTTATCAAAAACTTATGCTTGAGAAAGTAAGTGAAATTGAAGAAATCAATCATATGCAATCCATGATTGTGCTTTCTACTTTCAAGAGAAATCCAGTATTACCCATTGCTCAAGCAATGGAAGCTTAAAAAAATATTGCAACAAAGTTGCATAATTGAAAAACATTTTGCAATATTGTTGCACAATAAAGTTGTGTACTCAAACGTTAAGTTTATACAACAGAATTGTTGTTTTATTAAGCGACCAAAGGAACCCCCTATTAAGGAGGTTTTTTTGTTTTATGCCTGTTTCATGTATTTTTCAAGGCTTGCTTTGGCTGTTTGTTGCACTTTATTTTTTAAAAATCCCGTCCAACCTAACAATAGACCTGTCATTCCGAGAGCTTGCCTACTCCAACGATGGAAATCGAATTTATCATTGTGTTTTACAATTTTACCATCTTTAAATTCAAACTCTGCATGAATAATATTGTGTACTTTTCTGCGAGTCTGCGAAAAAGTATAATGGGCATCCCAACGGCATTTTCCTTTGTTACCCTCAACGGACACTTCTGAAAACTCTAATTTTAGGTCTGCTCCTCTCTCGCAGAGCATTTTCCACATGGCTCTTACCTGTTGTGCATTCAGATTTACAAAGGCTGGATCATTGAAGGTAGCTTCATCGTGGTAGCATTGTCCCATCGTGGCAGAGTCTTTGCGTGCAAAAGCCTCATAAAAAGTTTGAATTGTTTCTTGATTTGTACTCATAACTTTGGTGTAAAAGGTTTATTAGTTTTGTTCTTGTAAAGAGTCTATCACTTTACGCATATTATCGAAATGAGAGCCTTTCCAATACACTTTTTGGCAGGCATTACACTGAAAAAACTCCTCATATTCTTCTTGAATTAAAATAGGTAGCTCTTCTAAAATATTTTCTTTAGCTACATGTTGTATGCCTCCATTGCAGGTAAGGCATATTGAAAAGGGAGAAATTTTTGGCAATAATTCATATCTTTTTATCACTTCTACAATTTGTTTTTCTACATCTTCACTTCTCAAAAAATAGCCATACGTTACATTTTTTCGTTTCAGAAGTCCAATATCTCTTGTCAGCACTATTTTATTTTCTCTTTCGGCTATGGCAGCAATTTCTTCATCGGGTACACCTTCATCTGTTACAGTCCTAAAACCGAGCATTCTTAGATATTTAGTTAGTTTCCGAACGTTGAAATCTACCATAAAATCTAAATTAGACACTGGAGGACGTACAATACAAGGCATTTGCAGTTTTGCATGATACGGAAAAACTTCTACATTGTCTTCATTTTGAAGTCTGTAACTAAAATTGACAGACTGTTTGTTCACAAGTACCCACTCTACTTCGGTATGTGGAATGCCTTGTACTTCAATAGAATCTTTGACAGTTGAGTTTTCCTCAAAAAAATAAGTATAAGTCTGATTTCTATTTACTTTATCCAAAAACACATTGAAGTCTTGATGAAAAGTAAAATGTACAAAGTTAGACATAGTTAATAGCATTTTTATTTATACAAACTTATCTTTTTTGGGCAATTAGACACTATATTTTTATGAAATTTTCAGATAGAACCCTAAATTTGCTTTAAATATCTAAGTTTTATGAGAATCGGAATTATTTGTAATAGTTTGTCATGGGGAGGTTTGGAGCTGTTTATGGGAAAAATTGCTTTGTGGTCGAAGCAGGAAGGACATTCACCTGTTATTTTTTGCCCGCCCAAAAGCAAAATAGAAGCCTATGCGAAGGAAAATAAACTCGAATATATTTCATTTTCAACATCTTGGAAATATGCAGACCTTTTGGCAATGTATAAACTCAAAAAGATTTTCAAAAAACGCCAAATAGAGACCTGCCTCATTGGGCATTCTAAAGATATTGGTTTACTGGCTCTTACGAAAAAGATATTTGGTTTACAATGTAAATTGGTTTATCCACAACAAATGCAGATAGGTGTGGATAAAAAAGATTTTTTACACACATTTTTCTATAATGCCCTTGATACTTGGATTTCCCCGCTTCCTTGGCTCAAAGAAAATACGCTTCAGCGTACCCGCATTAAACCAGAAAAAGTAAAAGTTATTCCTTTTGGCATTGATACACAATTATTTATAAACAATACCACAAGCCAGCAAGAAGCCCGAAAAAGTCTAAAAATCTCTCACAATGATTTACTCATTGGCATCATTGGCAGATTTGACCCTGCCAAAGGGCAAGAGTATCTTGTCAGGGCGTTGGCTATCCTGAAAGGCAAAGGTATTGAAGCAAAAGTTGTGATGATTGGCGAAGAAAACGTAGGCGATAAACGAAACTATTTACAGTACCTCAAAAGTATTATGCAAGAGCTTCATTTAGAAGATGATGTATATATTCGTCCGTTTCAAAAACAGATACAAACAGCTTTCAAGGCTTTGGATATATTTGTAATGGCTTCTATTGATGAAACCTATGGTTATGTAACCCTTGAGGCTATGGCAAGTGGGCTGGCTGTAGTGGGTGCAAATGCAGGCGGAACTGCTCAGATTATCAAGCATCAGGAAAATGGAATGCTTTTTGAAAACAAAAACCCTCAATCTCTTGCCCAAGCCCTGATGGATGTCATTTTACACCCTGAAAAAAGACAAGCCATGAGCCAAAAAGCCCAACAAGAAGCCCAAAATACTTACGACTACCGCAAGCAAATACACGAAATGTTTGGCTAAATTTATTGTTTCATTTTAGAATAGAAAAGTGATTTTATGAGCTTATACTTTATTTTACAAAGTAGTTTTAAATATTGAAATAGAAAAATTTTATTAAAATCTTACATTTATTTAAGACTATTTTTAAAGACAAAAAATTGCTTTAGAGCCTCCTTTAGTATTTTTACAAAACTATTTGCACACTTTTCTTACACACCCTAAAAATCAGGGATTCCCTGATGCGTGGAAGTTTTTTTGTATGTAGATTGGGGAGAAAAAATTAAACATAGCCTAATACAAAAATGGATAATGCTACTCTTGTTACAGGAAAAAAATATATTAAAGATATTTTTAGCCAAGACCAATTTTTTAATATTCCAGAATACCAACGCCCTTATGTTTGGGGTGAAGAGCAAATTATTGCCTTACTAGAAGATATAAGTAAAGCCATGGAACATGATGATAGTAAAGAATATTTTTTAGGTTGTATGATTTGGAATACTCATCATGATAAAACACATAAAAACATAGAATATGTTTATCAAGATATATTAGATGGTCAGCAAAGGTTCATTACTCTATTTCTACTGCATGGTGTAATACGAGATATATCTACACAAGAAAAACTTAGAGACAGTGTACAAAAAAGACTTGTACAAGAAGCTGATGTTTATAGTAATATCCCTTCAAGAAATAGAATAGAGTTTGAAATACGTGATGATAAAGAGTTTTTAGACAAATATATTATTAACAATGAGGGTACTTTATTAGTGAATGAAATAGCTGAAATATCTGAAAATTTAAAGTATAGTGCTTCTGTCCGAAATATGGCATCTGGAATATTAATAATGAAAAAATGGTGGAATGTTAAATTTATGGAAAATATAGGCACAGAAGAACATTATCTTGCTGATTTTTACAAATATTTATCTAACAAAGTTCTAGCTCTATATCTAGCTACTCCCAATAACTTAGACGATGCTTATAATTTATTTACAGTACTGAATAGCCGTGGCTTACAACTACAAGTTTCTGATATTCTCAGAGCTCAAAATCTAAGAGTAATAGAAAATCCAGATTTAAGAAAACTTTATGCTAATAAATGGTCTGAGTTTGAAAATGCAATATCTTCTCCTTACAGAAGTTTTGACGATTTCTTATGGGCATTAGTATTTATTAAAATGAAATACAGAAGTGATGACAATCAAAGTTTGACGAAAGCTTTTGAATTCATGTTTAAAAAGAACCTTCTAAATAAGGGAACAGACACTCTTGATTATGTAGGAAAATATATAAAACATTATGAAGCCATTACAAATGGGAGTATTACCAATCGTGAAAGTTTAAACTTATTTAGTAATCTTAACTTTATATTATCTAGTGTTTATGGGAGTCAGTATTTAACTCCTTTAATGCATTATAGAGAATGTTTTGGAGAAAATAAAATAATTGATTTTATGATAAAAATTGATAATTTATTTTCTATTACTTGGTTATTAGGTCGTAGACACTCTATAACTAGAACATTTATTATCCTTAGAAGAATGGATAATTATCATGATTTATTTAAGAAAAAAGAAATTTCATTAGATAATGCTATAGATGACTTTTTAAATGACCTTTGTTTACAATATGATTTTTTTGATGAAAGTGTTTCTTCTGAAAAGCCTATTAATTTATCAGATTTTATAAACCTTCTTGAAAACGAAAAATGGGGAGCATATGTTGGTACTAGAATCAATAAGACTCGATATTTATTACTCAAGATGGATATGTTAATGAGTAATGCCTCCACAATAATACAATATAATAAAGATTCGTCTTCCGTAGAACATTTGATGCCTCAAAAAATAGAAAATAGTGATTGGCAAATAGACCCTATTATACATAAAGAATGGTTACATAAACTTGGAAATCTAGTACTAATAGATAAAAATAAGAATTCAGCCTTAAGTAATAAATTATTCCAAGAAAAAAAGATTAAGTATCAAGGAGCTATTGAAACACGTGCAAATACTAATTTTATTTTTATGACTTACCATGCTTGGAATGCTGAAAATATAGAATTAAATCATAAAAGAACCATACACTTATTAACTCAATACTACCAAGGAAATAGTTTAAAAGCTTTTCAACAAATAAAAAAGAATCTGAATTCTAATTATATCCTTTAAACCACAAAAGGCTCATTTCTGAGCCTTTTGTGGTTTTATTCAGATTTTTTTTCTCCTTGTCCTATATTTTTAAATCCAATCACCAATAAGGCAATTGCAAATACCGTTTCTACGACATTTAAGAAATAGAAGCCTCCAGTGATGGAATAATAAGCACTCATGAGAGCAATAATACCTGATACACCCAACTCTGAGCTTCTTTCAGAATCGCTTACAGGCTTTCCTTTAAATCGGTTATAAATTGCATACGCCACCAAAGCCGTCAAGATAAGATTCCATATAGGAAAACTCACTCCACCAGCAAATTGTAGGTAAAGAAATATAGCTTCAATAATTCCTACAGCAATCCAAAGTATTCTTTCTAAATCCGTAATTTTCATAAAACATAGGTTAAAGGGTTATGCAAAAGAATAAACTTCAATATGTTTATTTTAAACTATTTACGCAAATTATTATTTTATATTTTTAGGAAACTAAAAAAAATGCAAAAATTTTTATTAAAAAATTTGGAGAATATAAAACCGTATATTACCTTTGTAACATGAAAAAGAACTACACACATATTGCATTGCTCAGCCTGCTAGGTTTACTCTTATCGAGTAGCGGGGGCTATCTGTATGCGTAATTTGTGCATCATTTATATATCTATATAAAGCCTCTGAAGTAATTTAGGGGCTTTTTTTATTGCCTTTGGTTTTGGTAAAATTGGTGAAGTAGCTACTCACGTTCAATCTTACCATAGCCTCAAAATTCGGATTTATCTTTCAATGTTTTATTCCAAAATCATACATTTTTGGAGGCAGGAGAAGTATGTTTGTTCAAAATTAAAATATTAAAAAAGTACAATTTTTATATATACCCCAGTGGCGTAACTGGCAAACGCACCAGCCTAAGAAACTGTTTTTTCTGAGTTCGAATCTCAGTTGGGGTACTCATACCGATATGGTGGAATTGGCAGACACGACAGTTTTAAACACTGTTTTCTTTGAAAGTTATGAGGGTTCGAGTCCCTCTATCGGTACAAAATATATGCCCCAATGGTGTAATTGGTAAACATAGCAGTCTTAGACACTGTTTTTCTGGGTTCGAATCCTAGTTGGGGTACTTTATTGCCAATATGTTTGGAATTGGTAGACATGACAGACTTAAAATCTGTTTTCCTTAAAAGGAATTAAGGGTTCGAGTCCCTTTATCGGTACAAAATATATGCCCCAATGGCGTAATTGGAAAACGTAGCAGCCTTAGAAACTGTTTTCTCTAGGTTCGAATCCTAGTTGGGGTACTTTTATACCGATATGGTGGAATTGGCAGACACAACAGCTTCAAAACCTGTCTCTTTTGTGGAATTAAGGGTTCGAGTCCCTTTATCGGTACTTTTTCGATAATTTTTCTTAAATTGCTGATGACAAACAATCTTACATCAAAACCTTATAGGTTTGCAAGTATTTGTAAATTAAATCAAAAACCTATAAGGTTTCTAAATATTGAATGTGTTGTCAATACTTATTTTTCAAGAGTTATGTGCAATCAGAATCATCAGTTTGTTTTTTGTATGTGTGGCTCAGAAGAAGAGCTTTTGGAGAGTGATTATGTTTGGATACTCACTCGGCTGGTAGGGCTGAAAGAAGGAAAGTTTGTGGGTAAAATTCTGCCTCCCACCAACGATTTAGGCAATGGCATTACACCTGAAAACCTCGTAGAGCAACTCAATCAATCCAATATTTTTGATTTTGAGTACGAACCCAATGAAAATGATAGCCTTAAAATTAGTTTTCAGAAAGTTAGTGAACTGAAAGAATATTTTACACTTATTTATAGAGATGGCAAGTGGCAATCAGGCAGAAATCCTCTTTTTAGTAGTATTACCAAACAAATTGCCAAAGGGAAAATCAGAGAAAAAATATGATAAAATCTATTTTATCTTGGTTTGTTAATTTTTTTCATTCTAAAAACAATATTTTGCCTCCTGAAAATGCTCCAATAGAAAATCTAAAAGATGAACTGATTGGCGTTTGGACAACCTCATACGGTTCGGATGGCGGGTTTAGTATGGTTTCTGGCTTTGGTATTCAGTTCAAAGAAAATGATAAAGCTATAGATATGTATTGGGGCATGCATGGTGAGGAATTTCAAGAAATTGACTGGACAAGAATCAGTGAAAGGAAAATTCTTCTTAAATTTAAAATAGAAGCCGATAATTATGAATCTGAGCCTGAAAATGCTGATGATTGGGAAGAAGTAGAAATTGAATATGACATAATTAACTTTACAGATGGTTATGGAATTTCATATCTGCAATTGGTAGAAAAAGGCTCTTTGTATTTTTGGCATTACCCAGAACCCATTTATAAGCAATAACAATTCGTAGATTTGTATACAAGAACAAAGTCGTTTCAAAGATTGAAACGACTTTATGAAATCTCTCAAAAATATTATTTTAATATAAAATGGCTTCTTTGAGCGTATCGTAGTATTGAATATCATAATCCTCAAATTTGAAATCAGGATTTTCTTTGATGATACGTTCTTTTCCTATTTTTACACTCATCTTGAAGTATTGCAGATTGGGCAATATTTTACGATAAGACTTCAATCCATAATTTGCCATTTCTTTTTTCCAAACCGTATGATACCACTCCATAGAAGGCTGGTGAAAAACTTTTAGAGAAGTTTTGTCAAAGATAAATTTGACAGTTTTATTCTTTTTGATAAAACTGCCTATGGTATTGAAATGATTCTGGAAATCTTCCATCGGAATATACTCCGATTTTGTGGTACAGATAATAAAATTATCTGATGAAGAGTAAACAGCTTCTAAAAATTTACTACTTGAAATCATAGTTTTTTCGGTTTCTAAAGCGTTCATAACTAATTTTAATAATGGTTAAACATTAAAAATATTGAAGGATTTGATGTTATAACATCTAGTTAAAGTAAATGTTTAGAAACAGTATATTTTTATAAAATAAGCTCATTTTATGATCGCAATAAAAAAACCTATAAGATTTCAGAAATCTTATAGGTTTTGGTTACGCTTATACTTGATAACTCATTATTGGTTAATATCTTTCTTCTCTTTTAATTTAAGAATAGAGTTTTCGATATTCTTTTTGTTTTGTTCATCAGGCTTTTGAGTTAGAGCCAGTTCTGCATATTTCAGAGCATTTTTAAAATCTCCTACTCCCGAATAGCCTCTGGCAAGTCCCCAACTGGGTGTCCAACTGGTGGGGTTTTTCTTGGCGTTCATCTTGAACACTTCCAAAGCCTCATTGTATTTCTTTTGAGCTATGAGTTGTCTGCCATAGCCATGTACTTCCATCATAGCACCCATAGGCAAAGCCTCCTTCATCAAAGCATCTGCTTCTGCCTGCTTGTTTAATCTTGCTAAAATCATGGCTTTCGTAGAAAGCGTGGTAAAATTTTTCTCGCCTGTTCCTCTCAAAGAAATTGCATTTTCTGCCCATACCAAAGCTTCTTCAAGATTTATATTGTTACGTAAACAATAACTAGCTGCCTGATTCCACGATTGCCATTCAAAGCCTTTATTGCTTTTGAGTTCCTCACGAATAGATGCCAAAACAGTATTGGTTACATCCACCTCTACTTTAAAAGGAATGTACCATTTTTCCCAAGCCAATACAATATCTGCCGAATTGCGAGTTTGGTTCATAAACTCATATTCCAAAAATTCTTTGCTGGTTTCTACTTTTTTAGGTTTTACAGTTACTCGAAGAGCATCATTAGCTGGGTCATAAAAATAGCTTCCCCATGCCTGAGCGTTTTTAGAAAAGATTACTGTTACCTCGTTTTCTGACACAACAGTCATAAATAAGCCATATTTTCCTGCTGCAAGAGCTTTACCTTCCACTTTTACATCTGTAGAAAAGGAAATAACTGTATTTTCGTTGGCTCCTGCACGCCAAGGAGAAGATTTGCTTGTTCCAAAACCCAAATCGGTATTACCAAATGGAACTATATCGCCCCAAATTTTACCTTCACGCCCTTTTACAGCAGGGCGACCGTATGCCACAGAGATTTCTGTAAGACCAATAAATTCAGTAACAACTGCTTTTTTGCTTCCTCCTTCGGTAGGCAAAGTAAGCTGGCTTTGAGCAAAAACCATATTCGCACTACAAAAAAGAGCAATGGCTAAAGTAGATAAACGTTTTCTAATCATAATTAAACATTGATTAAGTGAAATAAAATGTTTTGAGTTTTGATTAAAAACGCTAATAGAAGTTTTCTATTATTTTTTAGAAGGTTTAAAATTTAGGTTAGGTCCAAAATGTGTTCTTTTAAGTACTAGAGTGTATTTTCCGATAAGTTTTTCTTTCTCAGAGTCTTTTTCATAAATATTTGCATGTAATGTACTTATTTTGAGTTGCCTGATAAATTTGGCTAGAACACCTCTTGTATATAAAAGTTGTTCTTGTGTCATATTGAGTGGAATATATTCTAATATCAACTCCTTACCATCTTTATAGTTGAAAATAATTCTATTATCAGAGAAACTTTTATAACGATAACGTTCTCCTTTGGAGTTTATCAGAACTTCTCCATTTTTATTTTCCTGGCACATGAGCTTAAAGTTTTCGCCATCTTCTGTTTGTACCAATACTTCGTAATATAAATAGCCATAAGATTCTTGGTTTAGATACTCCAAGAACATTTTTTCGTTGATTTCATCTAATTCTTCTACATAAAAAAGAACTTCAAATGTGTTTTTACCATCCTTGAGAGATTGTACTCTACCTCCAAATTTCAGGGGACGTATTAAATTAGATTCGTAAACAATATTGATAGCAGGCTCTTGCCAAGCTCCCAAAGAAGCACTGCCTTGTTTAGGAAAATCTTTGATAGGCAAGTTTTCTGTTTTAATAGTACTTTTGCTGTTTTTGGGCTGATAGATATATTCTACATCAAAACTGGTTTTGCCTGCTTTCATTTTTTTCTCCTCTGTTGAAAAAAAATGAAGATTACCTTTTAAATGATAACTCATGGAGCCTTTTTGCAAGTATTCTCTGATTTGATGCACTGTAACCAATGAAGGATATACCAAATAAGCGTTGTAGTCATAGAAACCCCTCAAATATAAACTGGAAGTTTGTATGTCAGCACCTTTCTGATGAGGTGTAGCCACCCATTCAAAACCATCATCCTGATTGATAAAAGCTATACAAATTGTATTGGGGGTTAAACCATATTCTACTCCACCCTGAGCCCTTTTTACTATCATTATTTTTTCTTTCACAGTTCCCCAAATTACTTCTTTTACTAGTAGCTTATAGCTATCTATTATTTCAGCATTTGGATTAACAGCACCCAAGTATTCGGCTATCACAATGGTTTTTGTTTTGGAAATCATTTCGCCAAACTCTATATACAAAGGCTCAGCAGAAACTTGATATGGTACAACTACCAATATTAGCAACAATAGTATTATTTTGAGGACTTTCATAAAAAATGGTTTTGATATATACCTCAAAATTTATGCTTAATTTTTTTATAGAATAGAAATTGAAAGGTTTATAAATAAAAAACCGCCTCAAACAAGTTTGAAACGGCTAAGTCGGGATGGCCAGATTCGAACTGACGACCTCTCGCACCCTAAACGAGTGTACTACCTGGCTGTACTACATCCCGAACTGGAGTGCAAAAGTAAAATAGTTTTTTAAAATCTCCAAATTTTAGAATTATTTTGTTAAATAAATCTAAAAAATTTGGTTTATTGTCTTTAATCGTGCAATTTGTAAAATAAAATACCATTAGATATGAGTAAACCACATATAGCTGTTTTTGGAGGAGGTAGCTGGGCTACAGCCTTAGTCAAAATTCTTACAGAACAAGATGTTAAGATTAGCTGGTGGATGCGAAATGCCAAAACAGCTGCCTTTATTAGAAAATTCCATTTGAATCCCAATTATTTAAGTGATGTATATATAGATGAAGAAAAAGTAAAGGTTTGGTTGGATGCCAAACAAGCCATTCAAGACGCTGATTATATATTGCTTGCCGTTCCTGCTGCATTCACAGAACAAGCTTTGGCAGAGCTCACCCCAGAAGATTTCAAAGGAAAACGTATTATTTCTGCTATAAAAGGGATGATACCAGAAAAGCACTTTTTAGTTACTGATTTGATGAATCAGGAAAAAGGTGTACCTTTCTTGGATATGGCAATTATTGGAGGTCCTTGCCATGCTGAGGAAGTTGCTTTAGAAAGACAGTCCTATTTAACAGTTGCCTCACCCAATGTTGCACTTGCAGAAGATATTGCCAAAATGCTCACATGCAGATATATCAAAGCTACTGCCTTTGATGATATGTATGGCGTTGAGTATAGTGCCGTTATGAAAAACATTATAGCTCTCGCAAGTGGTATTTGCCATGGCTTAGGCTATGGTGATAATTTTCAGTCTGTGTTGGTGACCAATTCCTTGAGAGAAATCAAGACGTTTTTGGATAAAGTTTATCCTCAACATCGAGATCTGACAGATACGGCTTATTTGGGCGATTTACTTGTAACATCTTATTCTCAATTTAGTAGAAATAGAACTTTTGGGAATATGATAGGAAGAGGTTATAGTGTAAAATCGGCTCAGATGGAAATGAATATGATTGCTGAAGGTTATTATGCTGTAAAAAGTATTTATGCCATCAATCAGAAATATCAAGTGGATATGCCTATTACAACGGCAGTTTATAAAATTTTATATGAAAAAGCCTCTGCTAATAAAGAAATTTCTATTTTAAAAGAGAAGTTTTTTTAAATACAAAGGTTGTAGCAAGCTGAATATATGACAGAAGAAATACTCAAAGCCTTGATGCAGTTGTTTGGGCTTACAGCCTCTTTGGAAGGCACAAATCCACAATATAGGTTACTTGTAGAGAATTTTTTAAAGGAGCATCTTAACTTAGAACTTTCTCAAAAATATCTACTTATTTTTGAGGAATATGCCAAATTGCGTACTGTAGAAGTAGATGAGCAAGGGCAGAAACTCACGAGTATGCGTGTTTCTTCTAGGATGCTTGTAATTTGTACACATATCAATCAAGAACTTACCCAACAACAAAAAATCATTGTTATTACAAGGCTTCTTGAGCTAATTTCAGCAGATAGTATTATTACAGATACAGAATTAGAGTTTATCAATACTATTGCTTCTATTTTTAATATACAAAGGCAAGAACTTGAGAATATTCTTCATTTTGTAAATCTTATCCGAATAGAAAATTCTTTTTTAGAAAATACACTTTATATTACTCCATTCGAGGATATTCACCATCAATACCATCTTCAACAAATTTATCTATCTGGCTTTTTTGTCATTCTTAGAGTTGTAAGTTTAGAAACATATTTGCTGAAATATGTTGGTGACCAAGATTTTTATTTGAATGGTTTGATTCTAAAACCTAATGCCATTCATGTTTTTTCACCTGGGAGTGTTGTAAGAGGGAGTAAGATTGACCCCATTTATTACAGCGATATTGTGAGTATTTTCCGAAAGGATAAATCTCAAGAAAATATCACTTTTGAAGCTCATCATATTAGTTATTTATTTTCTGGAAGAAAAAGTGGAGTAAGAAATATTCATATTCAAGAAACCTCAGGTAAACTTTTTGGTATTATGGGTGAGAGTGGTGCTGGGAAATCCACATTACTTGAAATATTGAATGGCAATCTAAAACCTCAGAGAGGTGAAGTACTTATCAATGGAATTGATGTTCATAAAGAAAAATTAGAAGGACTTATTGGCTATGTTCCTCAAGATGACTTATTAATAGACAATTTGAGTGTCCATGATAATTTATATTATGCAGCTAAGTTGTGTTTAGGGAATCATACAGAAGAACAAATTGAAGAAGTTGTTCAGCATACTCTTCACAGCTTAGGCTTGCAAGAAGTGAAAGATTTACGTGTGGGTTCACCTCTTGACCGTAAAATTAGTGGTGGACAACGCAAAAGGCTTAATATTGGTTTAGAGCTTCTCAGAAAGCCTTCTGTACTCTTTGTAGATGAGCCTACTTCGGGGCTTTCTTCGAGAGATTCAGAAAATATCATGGATTTACTTAAAGAATTAGCTTTAGAGGGCAAGTTGGTTTTTGTTGTAATTCATCAGCCTTCTTCCTCCATTTTTAAAATGTTTGATAAATTCCTGATTTTAGATACAGGGGGCTATCCCATTTATTATGGTAGCCCTGCTGATATGATTCAGTATTTTAAGCACCATGCAAACCAAATCAGCAGACAACAAGGAGAGTGTTTTGAGTGTGGTAATGTAAATATTGAACAGGTTTTTGACATCATTGCAGCTCGCATAGTGAATGAATATGGACGTTTTACAGAAAATCGAAAAATATCACCACAACAATGGTATCAACTTTATCAAAATGAGCATAAGATTCATTTTATAGAAAAAAGAAAGCAAAATGGACAATCTGCTAAGTTACGTTTACCCAACCGTTTTAAACAAGGTATCATCTTTTTTAAAAGAGATATTCTTACAAAATTTAATAATACACAATATTGGGTTACTAATTTAATGCAAGCTCCTTTATTGGCTTTTTTGCTTGCATATGTAAATAGATATTATGATGTAGATAAGAAAAAATATTTGTTTCACGAAAATGAGAATTTACCTGCTTATATTTTTATAGCCATCATTGTAGCCATTTTTTCAGGCTTGGTAGGTAGTGCAGAGGAAATTATTAGTGATAGAAAAGTACTTAGACGTGAGCGTTTTTTGCATTTAAGCAAAAACAGTTACTTTTTGGCTAAAATCAGTGTTTTATTTATTATTTCTGCCATTCAGACCTTTGTTTTGGTCTTAATTGGAAATGGAATATTGGGTATAAAAAGTCTATATTGGCAATATTGGCTTATGTTGTTTTCGTGTTCAGCATTTGCCAATTTATTGGGCTTAAATATTTCATCTGCATTCAAATCTGTTATTACTGTTTATATTCTCATACCTTTATTATTGATTCCTCAACTTGTTTTGGGAGGTATTGTCATTCGTTTTGATAAAGTAAATCCTGACTTTAAAGGAAGTCCTAATGATCATATTCCTTGGTTTTCAGAGTTTTTGGCTTCACGTTGGGCTTTTGAAGCATTGGTTGTTACTCAATTCAGAGACAATCTTTATGAAGCCCCTCTTTATCAGTATGATAAAGTCATCGCTACTGCTGAATATAAAAAAGTATTTTATTTAGAGAAGCTTAAGCAAATGCTTCAGGAAACAAAAGAAAACCAATCTATTACTTATCAATATTTCAATATTATCAAAAATGAGTTGGAACGAGAGTTTGAGCATATTGATAAAAAAGAAATTCCTAATTTATATGCTTTTTCTATTCCTAAATATAAACAAACTGTTTATGTTTATTCAGAAAAGGCTTTTCAAAAAATCAAAATTTATTATCAACATAGGCAAAAAATTGCTCAATATCAGAGAGATAGCTTTTTAAGGGCTAATCCTAAACATCAGGAATTACGTTCTATTCATCATAATGATGCTATCTCTCTACTTGCCCGTAATGTTGGTAGTGATAAAAAGTTAATTGTACATAAAACTCATATTGAACCTTTAATTAATAGTGTTTATATTGATGCTCATGATGTGTCTTCCCATTTTTTTGCACCTAATAAAAAAGTATTTCATCAATCTTTAAATACTTATTGGTTCAATTTGGGTATGATATGGCTGATGGTATTTGGTTTATATGTAACTTTGTATTTGAATATATTGTCTCGTATTGTAAATACAATAACTAAGTGGCTCACAGGTATTCATAGCACCTAAAATATCAAAAATATGCCTCAAAATAGCAAAGAAGATAAGCTCCAAGCATTCTCCCGATTACTTGATATCATGGATGAACTCAGGGAAAAATGTCCTTGGGACATGAAACAAACTATTCAAAGTTTAAGACATTTGAGTATTGAAGAAGTTCATGAACTTTCAGATGCTATTTTGCAGAATGATATAAATGAAATCAAGAAAGAATTAGGGGATGTTTTACTTCATATTGTTTTTTACGCTCGAATTGCTTCTGAAACCAATGATTTTGATATAGCAGATGTGATACATTCTCTTTGTGAAAAGCTAATTCGTAGGCATCCACATATTTATGGAAATGTAGAAGTGGAAAATGAAGAGCAAGTGAAGCAAAATTGGGAACAAATTAAGCAAACTGAAAGTAAAGGAGAAAAGTCCGTTCTTTCAGGTGTACCTCAAAGTTTGCCTGCCCTACTTAAAGCTATGCGAATGCAAGAGAAAGCCAGAGCTGTGGGCTTCGATTGGGAAGAAAAAGAGCAAGTTTGGCAGAAAGTAGAAGAAGAAATGCAAGAATTTCAGGCAGAGTTTAACCCAAATAATGCTTTTGATGCCCAGAAAGCTGAGGCAGAGTTTGGAGATTTACTGTTTTCGTTGGTCAATTATGCTCGGTTTGTAGATATAAACCCAGAAACAGCCCTTGAACGTACCAATCAGAAATTTCAAAAACGCTTTCAGTACCTTGAAAAGAAGGCAAAAGAAAATGGAAAAAAGCTCTCTGAGATGACACTTGCCGAAATGGATGTTTATTGGAATGAAGCCAAAACACATTCGTTGTAAGCATTAACCATAATCCTTATTTTACATAAAAACTTATATTTTTTGGGCAACATAGTTTTTCAAGTCTTGGAGACAATCCACATATTTAAAGACTTTTTTGGGAATATTTTTAATAGGATTATTTTTTAGATTCAAACTTTTCAAATTTGGCAAGTTATCAAGAAAAGATAAAGGTACTTCTTTTATTTTATTACAATCTAACAACAATTTTTCTAAATTTTGTAAATCTTTGAGAGATGAAATATCTTGAATTTCATTGTTTCTTAAAACAAGTACTTTTAAATTTTGAAGATTTTTGAGTGGAGAAACATCTTGAATTTTATTGTCTGATAAGCTCAAAATCCTTATTTTATGCAAATTTTCAACAAAAGATATATCCTGAATTTGGTTCTGGTATAAAGACAATCCTTCCAAATTTTCTAAACTTCCAAGTACTGAATGACTTTGAATTGGATTGCTCCCTAAACTAAGTTCCTTTAAATTTTTTAAATCTTTAAGAAACGAAATATTTTTTATTTCACATCCAGCTAAATTTAGAGTATGTAAATTGGGCAAGTCTCTTAGAAAAGAATAATCTTGAGTTTTATTAGCCAATAAATTAAGTACTTGTATATTTGGTAAACCTTTTAAACAAGAATAATCTTGAATTGGGTTTCCACTTAAATCAAGGTTTTCTAAATCATGTAAATTTTCAAGAAAAGAAATATCTTGAATTTTATTCATACTCAAACTAAGTTTCTTTAATTTCCCTAAATCTTTGAGATGAGAAATGTCTTGAATTTCATTGTAATCTAAATCCAATTCTTCTAAATCGAGTAAATCTTTGATTTCTGAAATATCTTGAATTTTAGGTCTATAACTGCGTAAATTAAGATATTTCAAATTTGGTATTTTTTTGAGAAACGACATACCATAGGTGCAATAGTTTTCAAAATTCAATCCAATAATTTCCTGATTTCCATTGAGCATATAACCTTTTCCGCCCCACTCTTTTGCTTCATTAATTTTGAACCCTAAAACATGTTCTAAGTCAAGAACTTGTTGTGTTTTTTTGGACATAAAATACAATGTTTGTCTTTTTAAAAATATACAAAAAACTTTACCTTTCAAAATATTATCTTCAGTCTAAAAATCGTTATTTTTGCTATCAATTTATTCTTTTTTATACCTTTATAAAGTGCTTTCACAACAAAATTTTTCAGAAAAAATAATTACTTGGTACGAGCAACATCATAGAGATTTACCTTGGCGAAAGACACAGAATCCTTATTATATATGGCTTTCAGAAGTAATTTTGCAACAGACTCGTGTAAAACAAGGTTTGCCTTATTACGAACGCTTTGTAGAGACTTACCCTACTGTTGCAGATTTGGCAAATGCTCCTGAAGATGAGGTTTTCAGGCTTTGGCAGGGCTTAGGATATTATTCGAGAGCTAAAAATATGCTTCATACAGCTAAAATTATTCATCAAGAATATCAAGATGTATTTCCAAATACTTATAAAGAACTTATAAAACTCAAAGGAATAGGCAAATATACAGCAGCTGCCATTGCGTCTTTTGCTTTTCAAGAGTCTGTGGCTGTTTTGGATGGGAATGTCTATAGGGTTTTAGCTCGTTATTTTGGTATTTCCACTGATATAGCCAGCCCACAAGGAGCAAAAGAATTTGGAAAATTAAGTCAAGAATTACTTCCTGAAAAGAAAAGTCATGTTTATAATCAGGCAATTATGGAATTTGGAGCCATTCAATGTTCTCCTCAGAAGCCAGATTGTATGTATTGTCCTTTGAGGGAGAATTGCTATGCCTACAATCATCATAAACAGCAGGAACTACCCATCAAAATTAACAAACTAAAAATAAAAGAACGTTTTTTTGCTTATGCCATTTTTGAAAATGAAGAGAGAATAGCTCTCAAAAAGCGTACTGGCAAAGATATTTGGCAAAATTTGTATGATTTTCATTTGATAGAACTAACATCTCTTGAAGATTTGAACAGTTTTATAGATACTGCATGGGCAAATTCTGAAATAACTATTGGAAAAATATCCTCCATCTATAAACATCAACTTACTCATCAAAAAATATTTATTCGATTTTTTCATATCCAAATACAAAATGCTCAACTGCTTACTTCTTTTTCTCAAGAATTACAATTTTTTGACAAGGATGAGGCTCATAAGCTTCCAAAGCCAATTTTAATTGCAAATTATTTGTTAGAATAAAATTTTTCGGTAGATTTAGGGAGTTTTTAGAATCAAATCAATAATCATATGGCAGGCGTAAACAAAGTAATTTTGGTGGGAAATGTAGGAAAAGACCCAGACATTATCACCTTTGAGAGTGGCAAAAAGGCAACTTTTTCACTAGCAACTTCTGAAAAATACAGAGACAAAGAGGGAAAATCGACAGAAAAAACTGAGTGGCATAATATCGTTTTCTGGGGTCCTGTTGTAGATGTTATTGAGAAATATGTAAAAAAAGGCAAACAAGTATATGTAGAGGGTAAATTATCAAGTCGTTCTTATGAAAAGGATGGACAGACTCGTTATATTACTGAAGTAGTAGGACAAAATCTTACTTTATTAGGAGGTTCTATGGGTGGTGGAGGACATACAGAACACCACAACCAGAGTAATAGTACGGATGAAACGCCCTACATTCCTTCTACCATAGAAAGTAGCCCAAGTGATGATTTACCTTTCTAAACATACATAAAGCATTGGCAAATCCAATGCTTTTTTATTGAAACCAAAACCTATGAATAACCAAACAAATTCTCATAATCTACTTACTTCAGAACCTAATAAATATTCACTTGAAAATCTTAAAAGTGAAGAAATGATCATCAATTTGGGGCCTCAACACCCCTCTACACATGGTGTTTTAAGATTGGAAGTAATTACAGATGGAGAGATTGTGGTAGATGTTGTACCTCATATTGGTTATTTACACAGATGTTTTGAAAAACACGCAGAGTCGTTGCCATATAATCAGATTTTACCTTATGTGGATAGAATGGATTATATAGCTGCTATGAATTCTGAGCATGCTTTTGCCATGGGTGTTGAAAGAATGTTAGGTATTGAAAAAGAGATTCCTAAAAGAGTTGAATATATCAGAGTTTTAGTAGCTGAACTCAATAGATTAGCTTCTCATTTTGTAGCTTTGGGTGCTTATGCCATTGATATTGGAGCATTTACACCATTTTTATGGATGATGCGGGATAGAGAGCATATTTTAAGACTTCTGGAGTGGACTTGTGGAGCAAGAATGCTCTATAATTATATTTGGGTTGGTGGGCTTTTTTACGATATACCTATTGGTTTTGAAGACCGTTGTAAAGAATTTGTAGAGTATGTCATTCCTAAACTTAGAGAAACAGAACAGTTAGTTTTAGAAAATAAGATTTTTACACAACGTACTGCTAATATAGGCATATTGCCTATGGAAGTAGCTATTAATTATGGAGTAACAGGTCCTATGCTCAGAGCTTCTGGCTTAAAATACGACTTGAGAAGAGTGGATGGCTATTCTGTTTATCCAGAGTTAGATTTTGATATTCCTATTGGTAAAGGAGAAATAGGCACTTTGGGCGATTGTTGGGATAGAACATGGGTTCGGATGCAAGAATGTTACGAATCCATCAAAATCATTCATCAGTGTATAGAAAAACTACAAAAAGAACATAAAAGAGATATAGAGTTTGATCCACAGGCAGTTGTTCCAAAAAAAATACGCCCACAAGCAATGGATTTCTATATCCGAGCTGAAAATCCCAAAGGTGAATTAGGCTTCTTTTTTAGGGCTGATGGCAAATCGGATATTCCTTTTCGTTGTAAAGCCAGAAGTGCTTCTTTTTGTAATTTATCCGTTTTATCTGCTCTGAGTAAAGGAATTATGTTAGCAGATTTAATTGCTATTGTAGGTTCTTTGGATTTGGTATTAGGTGAAGTAGATAGATAAAAATTATAAAAAAATTGTGAATTTTTGAGATTTTTTGCATCTTAAATGAAAACTATTATACAATTTGAAAAAATATATCTATTTCATTCTCATGATTTTTGTATTAGGAGCTTGTAATTTTTTACAAACTACGCCTAAATATGCAAGAAAAGGTATTATAGATTTATCCAAAGATTCTATTGAAAATGTAGCCTTAAATGGAGAATACTTTTTTGATTGGAATCAGGTACAACTCCCTTTCCAAATTAAGAATTCGAATAATTTTCTTAATATTCCTGATGAGTGGAATAAATATGGTTATCCACCACAAGGCTTTGCTACTTATGGTTTAATCATTCAGTTACCTCCATCTACTCACAATTTATCTCTTAAATTACCAAATATAGCCACAGCTTATAATTTATGGATAAATAACAATTTATATTATAGCATGGGGAAACTTGCCACAAACCCTGAAAAATCTGTAGCAAGTTATCAAAATACTATCATCTCTATTCCTGACAGTTTATTACAGCAAAAAACCTTGCAAATCACCTTGCAAATCAGTAATTATGAACACTTCAGAGGTGGTATTTACAACCCTATTTATTTGGGTAAAACAGATATTTTAAAAGCACAGAAAGAGTATGTCCAAGACTTCGAGTTATTTACTATTGGAACTCTCGCATTTATGCTAATTTTTCATTTAATTTTATTTCTTTTTTTATCTAAAAAATATAATACAGAATCTTTATACTTAGTTTTATTATGTACTGTCATTATCATACGAGCTCTAATTATTAATGTAGGCTCTCAATATTGGTTTGTATTATTTCCTAATAGTAGTTTTGACTTTTTAATTTACTTAGAGTTTCAAGTAGCTTATAGTGTACCTCTGTTAATAGTAAGTTTTACAAATGCTTTGTTACCTAATATTTTATCAAAAAAAGTATTAAAAATTGCTAATATTCTTGGTTATGTCCTGATTTTATCTGCTTTATTACCTACTTCTACTTATTTATACTCTCTTCCTTTTCTTAATTTATTCTCTCTATTAGCTTATTTTATAGAGTTTTATTGTTGCATTATTGCTATCAAAAAAGGGATAAAAGAAGCTTATATAATTTTTGGAGCTTTTGCTTGTTCTTTTATATTTACTATGCTTGAAATTGCACATCATTCGGGATGGCTTCATTTGGTCTATGCAAATCTTTCTGCTTTAGGCATGATTATTTTTCTGTTTTTACAATCTTTTGTCATTTCTTTTCGTATCTCACAAGCTTTCGAAAGAGCTTCTTATTTAAGTAAAAATTTAGAACAAGAAGTCGAAAAACGATTACAAGAACTTGAAATCAAAAATCAACAAATTGAGAAAGTAAATGAAAACATGATGGATAGTATTAGATATGCACAACGCATTCAAAATGCTACTTTACCAAGTGATAGGATTCTTAGTAAAAATTTAAGAGAATATTTTGTATTTTATCAACCAAGAGACATTGTAAGTGGCGATTTTTATTGGTTTCAAAATAGAGGAGATGATGTTTATGTAGCCCTTGCAGATTGTACAGGACATGGCGTTCCAGGAGCTATTATGTCCGTAATGGGTAGTATAAGCCTTGATTATGCTTTTTTTAGAGAAGATTATAACGATGTATCTAATCTCCTTGCCTCATTTGATCGGGAATTAGTGAAGCTCCTCAATAAAAATATAAATCCTCATGAAGAGCCTACTCAAGACGGAATTGTCATTGCTTTATGCAAAATTAATCTCAAAAGTAAAGAACTCTTTTATACAGCAGCCAATAGCCCTATTATTATCGTTAGAGAAGGTGTATTGATAGAGTTAAACCCTGACAGATATATTATTGGAGGAAACGTAGTAGAGTTTAAGCGTTTTACCAGTCAAAAAATGGACTTAAAGACTGGAGACATGATTTATCTTTTTTCTGATGGTTATTATGATCAATTTGGAGGGGATAAAAAGAAAAAGTACGGTACTCGGAAATTTAAAGAGTTTTTGCTACAACTTTCTACATTTCCTATATCAGAACAAAAAATAAATATCGAAACTGAGTTTGTTAATTGGAAAGGACGCTATGGGCAAATAGATGATGTACTTGTAATGGGTATAAAAATCACATAAACAAAAAACTCTTGCTATGAACAAGAGCTTTTTTAGGTGTTCTATTTTATTTTAACATTTCCATATTTTGCTGTAACCTGAACTTTTGTATTTGTATTTCTACCGTATGTTCCTTTATAATAGGCTGAAGAGTTTTCAACTGTTTTATTCTGAATTGAGAATTTTTCTTTTTCTCCAACCAAAGAGCCATATTTCAAGTTCAATTCAAACTGGCAACCAGCATCTTCATTAAAGTCAAGGCTACAATCACTATAACGAGCATCTATTGTAATATTTTGGCATCTCTTTTCTATTCCTTCTATTTTAAATGAACTATTGTAGGAGCCCTTCATATTCATAGATTTACCTAAATTTTTAATAATAAACTTACCCGCATAATCTGTCTCACCTTCTATTTGCTCTACACTCTCTATTTCTAAATTACCATAAGCATTATCTACATTCAGTGAATTTACTTTTCCTACTTCTGTATTAGAATAAGAATTTTTGAGTTTTATGTTACCAGCTTGTTCCAAATCCAAGTTACCATAAGCTACATATATACTGCCTTCTTCTATGTAAGCAACCTGAGCATTTCCATATTTTACCTGTACAGCTTTTTCACTACTTCCTGTCAACTTTTCGGCTTTAATATTTCCATAAGATGTGTGTAGTGTTGTTTTGGATGAACAATTACCTACATAAGTATTGCCGTATTTGTTATAGACCTCCAATGGTGTTGTAGCTGGCATATCAATGGTATAATTGATTTCAAAAGATGTTCTACCTCCCCAAGACCATCCACTCATATTAGATAGAAGGGTTTCAAATGCTATCAAATTACCTGATTGTGTAGTAGTTACAGATATTTTATCTAAGATTTCATCTGCTCTCTCCTTAGATGAAGCTTTTGCTATCATTTCAACTTTTACATTGATTTGGTTACTACTATTTGTATTGATATGTACTTTTCCATAAGAATTTGTGATTTTCAAATTCATTCCACTTGCCGAATAACTTTTCTGTATAGTCTTTCGAGCTTCTTGGTCTTGAGCTTGTACTTGCAATGCAACTACCATGCTCAAAATAAAGGCGATTTTATATAATAACTTCTTCATTTTTGTTTTCTTTTTGAGGTTTTGAATACTTTTCTAAAATTTCAATCTGTCTTTCTAAGATTTCGATTCGGAGCTTGAGATTCTGAATCATAGCGTTCGTAACTTGTTCGTGGTTGGGGTTTTTATAAAAATCGATTTTTAACTGTTGATAAGTAGAGTCTAAAGCCCGAAAGTCTTTCTCAAATTCTCCTAAATTTTCAGGATTTAGTTTTTTTAACTCTTCTTTTTTCTGTTGAATCATAGAAGTGTAATACACTTCTACTTCTGCCAATTCAGGATTTACTTTTTTCAAATCCATTTGTGCAACGTTTATTTGTGTTTCCTCATTGGGATTCATGTATTTGAATACTCCATAGCCTGCAAAAAGAAGTACAAATACGGCGGCAGCTCTCCATAAACTTTTATGACTAATTGTAACACTACCTCCTTGTTTTTGAGTATTTCCGAGCATTACAGGAGCTTTTTCTTCTGTTTTCTCTATTTTTTCGTCCAATTTTTGCTCGATTTTTGCCCACAAAGCATCTTCATTGTTCCACTCAAAAGAATCTTGTATGTTGTCTTTGTGGTTTTTTAGATATTTTTCTAACTCGTCCATAACCTTCGTATTTATAAATTTTCTAAAATTTCTTTTAATTTTGCTTTTGCTCTATTCAACTGCGATTTTGATGTTGATTCAGTAATATTTAATACCTCTGCAATTTGTTTGTGACTATATTCTTCTATGAGGTATAATGTCAACACTGTTCTAAATCCGTCTGGTAATAATTGTATAGCTTGATGTATTTTATTCAGTTTTTCTGATTCTGTTTCGGCTTGTTCTTGTTCTTTATCACTATCATCTCTAAAATCATGTTTTTCTATATCCTGAAACTCTAAACGTCTTTTTTTGAGTAAATTTAAAGACTTATTAATCACTATTCTTTTTAACCAAGAGCCAAAAGTCGAATCTCCTTTAAAGGTATCTATCTTTTGAAAAGCATCTAAAAATGAATCTTGTAGTACATCTTCTGCTTCACCCTGATTGTTCAAAATTCTCATAGCTACTCCAAACATTGCCTTTGCATACAGTTTGTAGAGCTCATACTGAGCTTTTCGGCTTCCTGTTCTACACTCTTCAACCAAGTGTTTATGAATATCTATATATTCTGTATTCAAGGTGCTTGTTGTTTGATTTCATACTAATGACAGACCTTTATTAAAAAGGTTGCATAAATTTCCTAAAAAATATTTTAATCAGTAAAGTATCATACAAAATAATTTATAAAACATTAATTTATAACATATTAAAACTTGCAAATAAAAAACAAAACCATTTTACTATTTGGCTGTTATTGTACTAAAACCTTTTTTATGACAACAAAACAACCTATCCATATTTTTTGGTTTCGCAGAGATTTACGTTTACATGACAATATTGGTTTGTTTAATGCCTTGACAAGTACAAATCCAGTTTTACCCATTTTTATTTTTGATAAAAATATTCTTGATGCCTTAGAAGACAAAGAAGATAGACGCATTGCTTTCATTCATCAGGCTTTGATAGAAATACAAAAAGACTTATTGCCTTTGGGAAGCTCTTTAGAGGTATTTTATAGTACACCTTTAGAAGCATTTAAAACTCTAATAGAAAAATATCACATCAAAGCTGTTTTCACAAACCACGATTACGAGCCTTATGCCAAACAACGAGATACAGAAATTCAAAACTTTTTAGATTCAAAAGGAATTATATTTCAAACATTTAAAGATCAGTGCATTTTTGAAAAACAAGAAGTTTTGAGTAATACAGGTACTCCTTACACAGTTTTTACGCCTTATAGCAAAAAATGGAAGAGCTTGGTTACTTCTCACCATGTTCAGTCTTATGATGTAGAAAGTAATTTTGGAAATTTTTTCAAAACTGAAGAACTTTCTATACCCAGTATAACCGAAATGGGTTTTAAATCACTCAAACAAGATTTTCCAAGTAAAATAGTTCGAGAAGAAATTTTACAGAATTATGCTGAAAAAAGGAACTTCCCTGCCATTGAAGGTACATCGAGATTGAGTGTACATCTCCGTTTTGGGACAATCAGTATCAGAGAATTGGCTCGAAAAGCTCAAAGCCTGAATGAATCGTTTCTAAATGAACTGATTTGGCGAGATTTTTATATGATGATTTTGTGGAATTTTCCTCATGCTGCCACCAATGCCTTCAGGGCTGAATATGAAAATATTGAATGGCGAAATAACAAAGAAGAATTTGAAAAATGGTGCAACGGACAAACAGGCTACCCTATTGTAGATGCAGGTATGCGAGAACTCAACGAAACAGGTTTCATGCACAATCGTGTACGTATGATTGTAGCCAGCTTCCTGACTAAGCATTTACTCATTGATTGGCGTTGGGGTGAAACTTATTTTGCTAAAAAACTCCTTGATTTTGATTTGTCTGCCAACAATGGTGGCTGGCAGTGGGCAAGTAGCTCTGGCTGTGATGCAGCTCCTTATTTCAGAATATTTAACCCTACTGAACAAACCAAAAAATTTGACCCTCAGCTTACTTATATCAAGCGTTGGGTCAAAGAATTGAGTGATTTTTCATACCCAAAACCCATTGTAGAGCATACTTTTGCAAGACAAAGAGCATTGGATACTTATAAAAAAGGTTTGGAGAAAAGTAAGAATTAAGCTAGTCTCCTATTTCCATATAAAGCGATTCTTCTTCTTTGTCATCAACATAAACTCGTAGTCTATAAATACCTTCTTTAGGAAAATTTACTTTCAATATTGATTGGTGAGCATAAACAGCTTGTTTTTTAAACAGAGAAAATGGATTTTGTCTATCACTATTGTCTATGATTTTTTCTCCTGTGGCGTCATTTTCTAAAGTAATATAAAATTTATGCACTTGATTTAAACTATAATTTTGAAATCGTATATATGCTATAAATTTTACCGTTGAACCTACTGCATTTGCACTAAACCCTGTAAAAACGTTATTTATTTGAGTATTTCCTCTTTCATTTTCTTTTACTTCACTACACAAAACAACGGAACAACTTCCTTTACTTTGTCCAAAACTTAAATCATTGATTAATAAAATGATCGCTCCAAGTAAAAATATTTTTTTCATAATGTATTTGGTTTATTTTCTTCAAAATAATACCAAAATTCTAATTTGTCATTCCTATATTTAATGAAAGCCTTCTCTAAATTTATGAAAGTATAGTTTTTGAGTTTAAATTATTTTTACTCTAGATTTTTCATTTTATTTAACATTTGTAGCTCTTTTTTAAGAAATCTAAATAGTAAGAAAGCAAAAACACTTAAAAATATTGTTCCACTAATTAAAACATATAAATAGAACCCAGAAGAAAGGTATTTCTTGAATATGGGTAAAAGTATTATAAAACCTATTACATAAGTGATGTAAATTATTGGAGTAAAAATAATATGTACTTGTTTTCTCCATGTATAAAACACATCCATTTGTCTGCTAAACTCATCTACAGTTTGATGTAACCTTATTTTCTTAAGTTTTTGAGAGCTTATCCACTCCAAAAACACCCTTATAATCAATGAGCCTATCATGAGAGATAAACCCAAGCCCATCATGCCTATTTGATGAGCTGAAACCCAAACAAAATACCAAACTAATATACAAGCTGTCAGTGATAAAATAATTATTGTAGATATATGATTTATTTTAACTTTTTGCAGTTTGGATTCTGCTTTTTTAATAATATCTGAAGCATCTTTTATATTTTTTTCTTCATTTTGTTTATTCCAAAGGTTTTGTAAATTATCAAACGTTTCCATGTACACAATTTGTTAAAGTGTTCTTAATTCTATGAATTTTTACACGAAGATTTTCTTCTGTAATACCCATAATATCAGCAATTTGAGAATATTCTACTCCTTCTAAAACCATTAAAATAATGGCTTTTTCTTTTTCTTGAAGTTTATGGATACAAACATACATCTGTTGTAATTTTTCTTCCTCTTCCGAAGAGTATGCTTCATGAGCTATATGAGGCATTTTTTCGGTTTTTACTTCTTTTTTGGTAGATTGTTTTCGCAGATGAAGCAAACAAGTATTTACTGATATTCGGTATATCCAAGTACTCACATTTGCTTCACCTCGAAAAGAGTCCAAATATTCCCAAACTTTGATAAATACATCTTGTGTAATATCCGAAGCAAGTTCTTCATTACCATTCATATAGCCCTTACATAACCGAAAGACTTTTGAATAATGTTGGTTGAATATTTCGTTAAAAAGTTCTTGTTTATTCACTTTGCTATAAAATTTCTTTCAGTTTTTTCATAAACCATTCAGGTTGGTCATACATTACAAAATGTGCTGCATTTTCTGCATAATGTATTTTTACTGAGGGTAATTTTTCATATTGAGTATTGTATGTTTTCTGAACTGTTGCCAAATCAGGGCTTGTAGCTGCAAGTATTGTAACAGGAACAGATATTTTAGCAATATCTTCTCTCAAATCGAGGTTTAACATATCTACATAACTATAAATGTATGTTTTCCTATCTATCATGTTCATCCAGTTTGTAATTATAGGCTGTTTTTCTTTATTTTTACACATAAAGCCTATCATTTGTTTGTTCATGTTTTCAAAAGCCGTTTTATCCATTTCTATCATCATTTTATTACGAGGGTTATCATAAGGTATTTTTTCACCTTTGTAATTGGGTATCATCAGGGCTGCTGAACAAGGCAGAGCATCTACAAGAATCAATTGTTTGAACATTTCTTTTTCTAAAGAAGCAAGCCACAAACTAAGCGTTCCACCTAAGCTATGCCCTACAAGTGTAGGTTTTTTAAGTTTTTTTGTTTTCACATACTGAATTACTTCATCTTTAATGGTAGAGAACCAAGGTGTTTCGATAGCTGGAACACCTCCAAAGCCTGCAAAAGTAAAAATATGACATTCGTTTGTCTTAGAAAGTTCGGCAACAGTTTCATTCCAAAGTTCGCCAGAACAACCAAAACCTGCAAATAATAAAATGGGGGTTCCTTTTCCTTTTACAGTTACTTGAAAAGAAGTTTGAGCATTTGTTTTTAGAACAAGGGAAACCAAAATGAGAGCGAAAGCCAAAAATCTGTTTTTCATAAAAAATGATGTTTTAGTTAAATTTTCTCTTTGGATACATCACTTTCTATATTGTTACAGATTTTTTTTAAAATTTTTAATTTTTTTTTAATAAAGCATAAAAAAAGCTGTTCATTTTACCAGAACAGCTTTTTTATTAATTATTTTTTAATTGATCAACCTTTTCAAAACATTCTTGAGCTTTTTCTTCCTCATGATAAATGTGTTTATAAATGATCCCCAGTGTATTCCAGCCATCAATGTAGTTTTCATCCAGTTCTACTGCTTTTTTTACACATTCAAAAGCTTTTTCATTATCTTTATGGTACTTTCCATAAGCAATTCCGATATTATGCCAAGCTTTTGCATTTTTATCATTTACCTTCAAAACTCTCTGAAAACAATCGATACATTCTTCTCCTTCATTGTAAGTATTATATAATACTCCTAAATTGATAAGAGCTATTTCATAATTTGGATTTATTTCCAAAGATTTTTTGTAGTAGCTCAAGGCTGTCTCCAAATTATCAAATTGTGTTTCCTGAATGAAACCCATATTATTCCACGAAGTATATGCGTTTTTATCAAGTTCTGTACTTGTTTTATAATACAACAAAGCTCTCACATAATCTCTTTTATATATCTCAAAGATATAACCCATTCTATGCCACACATAAGAGTCTTCAGAAGTTATGGCGATACATTGGTCATAGGTTTCTATGGCTTCTTCCCAATTTCCATTATCGAAGTAAGCATCTGCAAGTTCTACCAAATCGCTGTATTTGGCATCTTGATGTTCTACTTTTTCTTTTGCTTTTGTTATTCTTTCTTGTTTATCCATAAGTTTAATTTTTATGTTACAACTTTATAAAAGCAAGTATATAAAAACTTTTATTTCTTCTCTTTAGATTATGAGCGTATGCAAAAATTATTGAGTATATATTTTATCTAAAAAAAATACTATAAAAAACATAGATAACTACAATTTTCAATACAAAAAGATATTTTATCTTTATTTTTTATAAAAAACAGTATAAAATATCTAAAATGTATTTATTTTTGCGACAAAGTTTTATACCTATGTTTATAATTCAGGTCGCAAATAGTAGTCATCTAGATTTTGCTGAAAGAATTTGTCAAGAAATTGAAAATTCAGCAAAAATCAGGGGAACAGGTATTGCCAAGCGTTCTCCCGATTACATCCAACAAAAAATGTTGGAAGGTAAGGCTGTGATTGCCCTTACCGAAGACAACCAATGGGCAGGGTTTTGTTATATCGAAACATGGCAAAATGAAGAGTATGTAGCCAATTCTGGTCTAATTGTAAACCCTGCTTACCGACAACATGGGCTTGCCCGAAGGATTAAGTTTCAAATTTTTGAACTCTCTCGTAGCAAATACCCACATGCTAAAATTTTTGGACTTACCACAGGACTCGCTGTGATGAAAATAAATTCGGAGCTTGGTTATGAGCCTGTTACCTACTCAGAACTCACTCATGACGAGAAGTTTTGGAACGGTTGTAAAAGCTGTGTGAATTATGAGATTCTAAAAAGTAAAGATTTTAAAAATTGCCTCTGCACAGCCATGTTATATGATGCTCAAGAAAAATTAAAACAACAAGAAAATGCAAAAAGAGAAGATTATATTAGCTTATAGTGGTGGCTTGGATACCACTTATTGTGCTGTTTATCTGAGTAATATATACGAAGTTCATGCCGTTACCATCAATACTGGAGCTTTTTCTGATAAAGAAATAGAAATATTAGAAGAAAGGGCTAAGACTTGTGGAGTCGCTTCTTATGTTTGTATGGATGTTCGTAAAGCATATTATGAAGAGTGTATCAAGTTTCTTGTATATGGCAATGTACTCAAAAATGGTGTTTACCCTCTCAGTGTGAGTGCAGAAAGAATTATTCAGGCGAAAAGTATTGCTGAATATGCAAAAAAACTAAATATCAATATCATTGCTCATGGAAGTACAGGGGCAGGCAACGACCAAGTAAGATTTGACATGATTTTTACGCATGTACTCCCACAAGTAAAAATCATCACGCCTATCAGAGATAATAAACTTAGCAGAGAAGAAGAAATAGTTTTTTTAAATTCCAATGGAATAGATTACGCTCCTGAAAAAGCTACTTATAGCATTAATAAAGGTATTTGGGGAACATCTGTAGGTGGAAAAGAAACCCTTAACTCTTTTCAAAATCTGCCTGAACATGCATGGCCTACCCCTGTTACAGCTTCAGAACCTCAGAATATTAACCTTTATTTTGAAGAAGGTGAGCTTTTAAAAGTAAATGATATTCATTTTGGGCATCCAATAGAAGCTATTGAATATCTACAAAATATCGCCCAGCCATATGGCATTGGTAGGAATATCCATGTGGGTGATACGATTATAGGAATCAAAGGAAGAGTTGGTTTTGAGGCTGCTGCCCCCGAACTGATTATCAAATCTCATCATTTGCTTGAAAAACACACACTTACCAAATGGCAACTTTTTTGGAAAGATCAATTGGCAAACTGGTATGGCAACTGGCTACATGAAGGGCAAATGCTAGACCCTACCATGCGTGATATTGAAGCTTTTCTAAAAAACACTCAAAAAACGGTAACAGGAAGTGTTTATATTACTTTGTACCCATACAGATACACCCTCAATGGCATTGAAAGCAAACACGATTTGATGTCTGCCAAATTTGGTACTTATGGAGAAATGAATAATGCTTGGACAGGCAATGATGTGAAAGGTTTCACCAAAATATTTGGAAATCAGACTTCTATTTTTCATCAGGTAAATGCTTTTACTGAACATGAACAAAATTAGAATTGGAATTGTAGGCGGGGCAGGCTATACAGCAGGCGAATTACTGAGAGTATTGGTATTTCACCCTTTTGTAGAAATTGTATTTGTTCACAGTAAAAGCAATGCAGGTAAGTTTATTTATGAAGTTCATGATGATTTATTGGGAGATACCCAGCTCTCGTTTAGTTCAGAATATCATACTGATATTGATGTAGTATTTTTATGTGTATCGCATGGTGAAGCCAAAAATATCATAGAGGTTTTTAAACACACAAAAATCATTGATTTAAGCCACGACCACAGGCTAAAATCGTCAAATCATCAATTTGTGTATGGTTTACCTGAACTCCAAAAAGAGACTATCAAACAGGCTCAGTATATTGCAAATCCTGGTTGTTTTGCTACTGCCATTCAGTTGGCTCTTTTACCTTTGGCAGAAAAACAGCTTTTAAAAACTGATATTCAGGTATTTTGCACAACTGGCTCAACAGGGGCAGGACAATCACTGTCAGAAACCTCTCATTTTAGCTGGAGACAAAACAATCTATCTGTTTATAAGGCTTTTACACACCAGCATTTAGCAGAAATTGAGCAGAGTGTACAACAGTTACAAAATACATTTGAGCATGAAATTCAGATAATACCTCAAAGAGGAGCTTTTACAAGAGGAATTATGGCTTGTCTGACAATGAATTTAGAACTTGAGCTTGAAGAAATTCAAAACATCTATATACAAAAATATCAAGATGAACCTTTTGTGTGGGTATCTCAAAAAAATATACATCTCAAGCAGGTTGTCAATACCAACAAATGCTTGTTGTATATAGAAAAACACGAAAACAACTTAATGATTATCAGCATTATAGACAATTTATTAAAGGGAGCATCTGGGCAAGCAGTACAAAACATGAATCTGATGTTTGGCTTAGATGAAACCACAGGTTTAAAATTAAAATCAACAGCTTTTTAAAAATATGGAAAATTCTGCAACAGCTACCGAAACTACTATGCAAATGTTTGATGTTTATCATCTTTTTGACATAGACATTACAAAAGCCTCAGGTTCTACACTTTGGGACAGCAAGGGGAAAGAATATCTGGATTTATATGGAGGACATGCCGTTATTTCTGTGGGACATAGCCACCCAGAGTATGTTCAGGCTATTACGAAACAGTTACAAAGTGTTAGTTTTTATTCTAACTCTATCTATATCAAGCAACAAGAAGAACTTGCTCAAAAATTAGGAAGACTTTCTGGCTACAACGATTACCAACTGTTTTTGTGTAATTCTGGTGCAGAAGCCAATGAAAATGCTTTCAAATTGGCTTCATTCCACACAGGCAAAAAGAAAGTAATTGCCTTTACAAAAAGTTTTCATGGGCGTACTTCACTGGCAGTAGCTGCTACTGATAACCCTCAAATTGTAGCTCCTATCAATCAGAATGAGCATATTATATTTTTACCTTTGAATGACATTTTCTCTTTTGATCATGCTTTTTCGGACGATGTGGCTTGTGTAATCATTGAAGGCATACAAGGTGTTGCAGGTGTTTATGCTCCTACTATTCCTTTTTTGCAACACATCGAAAAAGCTTGTAAAGCCAAAAATATTCCTCTGATTTTGGATGAAGTACAATCTGGTTATGGGCGTACAGGTAAGTTTTTTGCCCATCAAAGAGCTGGTATCAAACCTGATATCATCACGATTGCTAAAGGTATGGGCAATGGATTTCCTGTGGCAGGTGTGATGATAGCTCCACATATCAAAGCCAAAAAAGAAATGTTAGGAACTACTTTTGGTGGCAATTATTTGGCTTGTGCTGCTGCCATTGCTGTTTTGGATATTATTGAAAAAGAAAATCTGATTGCCAACGCCCAAGAAAAAGGGAAATATTTAGTTTCCAAACTACAAGATATTTCTAAAGTAAAAGAAATCAGGGGTTTGGGTTTGATGATAGGAATTGAATTATATGAGCCTTGTGCTGAAGTCCGAAGGGCATTGCTTGAAAAACACCATATTTTTGTGGGTTCTTCAAGCAATAAGAATACGATTCGTATTTTGCCTTCTTTGGCTATCACCGAAATTCAAATCAATCAATTTATTGACGCATTCAAATCTGTTATTACTTAAAATGAAACAATTTACTTCTGTAAAAGATATTCCTGACCCCAAAGGGTTAGTACAAGACGCAATCAAACTGAAAAATAATCATAGATTTTCTGATTTAGGTAAAAATAAAACGATTGGGCTTCTTTTTTTTAACCCAAGCCTACGAACTCGTATGAGTACCCAAAAAGCTGCTCAAAATTTAGGAATGAACCATATTGTTCTCAATGTTGGGCAAGACGGCTGGGCGTTGGAGTTTGAGGAAGGAGCTATTATGAATGGAACAACTGTAGAGCATATCAAAGATGCTGCCCCTGTGATGGGCTTGTATTGTGATATACTGGCTATCAGATGTTTTCCAAATTTAAAAAATAGAGAAGAAGATTACTCTGAGAAAATTTTACAGCAATTTATCAAATATTGCAATATACCTGTAATCAGCTTAGAGTCAGCAACTTTGCATCCATTACAAAGTCTTGCAGATATGATAACCATTCAGGAGCATCAAAAACAAAATGCTCCCAAAATAGTACTGACATGGGCTCCACATATCAAGCCCATTCCTCAGGCTGTTGCCAATTCGTTTGCAGAATGGGCTGTGGGTTGTGGTCATCACCTAACCATCACACATCCAAAAGGTTATGAACTTTCTGAGGATTTCACACAAGGGGCTACTATTGAGCATAATCAGGAAAAAGCTCTTGAAAATGCAGATTTTGTATATGTGAAAAACTGGTCTTCGTATCAAGACTACGGAAAAATTCTAGATGTCCAAGAAAACTGGCTTTTAGATCATCAGAAAATGAGTGTAACACATGACGCTAAAATTATGCACTGCCTGCCTGTACGCAGAAATGTAGAACTATCTGATGAATTGCTGGATAGCGAAAATTCTTTGGTTCTAAAGCAAGCAGAAAACAGGATTTATGCAGCTCAAATAGTCTTACAAAAAATTTTAGAAACCAATTTTTAGATTATGCAAAAGTTACACATCATCAAAATTGGCGGAAATGTGGTGGATAATCCCAAAGTTCTAGAAAAATTCATAGAAGATTTCTCTGCTGTTACCTCACCCAAAATATTGGTACACGGTGGAGGCAAATTAGCTACCGAATTAGCTGAAAAATTGGGCATTCCACAAACTATGGTAGAAGGCAGAAGAATTACAGATTTTGAAACGCTCAAAATTACGACAATGGTTTATGCAGGCTTGATAAACAAGCAGTTGGTAGCTCAATTACAAGCCAAAGGCATACAAGCATTGGGACTGAGTGGAGCAGACAACAACCTAATTTTGAGTGAAAAACGAAACCATTCTTCCATCAATTTTGGGTTCGTAGGAGATATTAAAAGTATAAACACTTCTTTTTTAAGCAGTTTGCTGTCTCAAAATATTGTTCCTGTTATTTGCTCTATCACCCACGATGGCAATGGGGTGTTACTCAATACCAATGCTGATACCATTGCCACAGAATTGGCTATTGCCCTTTCAAACCTTTATAAAGTACATTTGAGTTTCTGTTTTGAGAAAAAGGGAGTTCTGACAGACATTGCAGACGAAGAATCTTACATTCCCCAAATCGAAAAAACGGTTTACCAGCATTTGAAATCTGAGAAAGTCATTTCGGATGGAATGCTCCCAAAACTTGAAAATGCTTTTCAGGCTATTGAAAAGGGAGTTTCTAAAGTCCTGATTTACCATGCAAAATATCTCCATACATTAGAAAACGATTTTATAGGCACAGAACTTTATGGATAATCTAAAAACCATCTTAAAACAAGAAAGTATTGAATTACTCAAAGAGCTTATCGCTATTGAATCTTTTAGCAAAACCGAAGACAAAACGGCTGATGCCATAGAATCGTTTTTTAAAGCCAAATCAATCCCTACAGAAAGGCTCATGAATAATGTTTGGGTTAAAAACAAGTTTTTTGATGCCCAAAAGCCTACTATTTTACTCAATTCGCACCACGACACTGTAAAACCCAATAAACAATATACCCGAAATCCTTTTAGTCCTGATGTTGAAAATGGTATTTTGTATGGTTTGGGTAGCAATGATGCTGGTGGAGCTTTGGTTTCTTTAGCTGCCTGTTTTTTGTATTTCTACGATAAGCCTTTGGCTTTCAACCTTATTTATGCTGCTACTGCCGAAGAAGAAATTTCTGGAAAAAATGGTGTTGAGATAGTTTTGCCTCATCTTCCTGAAATTTATTTTGGAATTGTAGGCGAACCCACCCAAATGCATATTGCTGTTGCAGAAAAAGGTCTTTTTGTGATAGATTGTGTGGCTCATGGCAAATCGGGGCATGCAGCCCGTGAAGAAGGCGAAAACTCTATTTACAAAGCTTTTAAAGATATTGACTGGTTTAGAACCTATCAATTTCCTGAAAAATCCGATTTTTTGGGAAATGTAAAAATGTCTGTAACCATGATTCAGGCGGGTTTACAACACAATATTGTCCCTGAAACCTGTCAGTTTACAGTTGATATTCGTACCACAGATAAATACGACAATCAGGCTGTTTTAGAGGTGATTAAGCAACATATTTCTTGTGAGGTTATTCCTCGTTCTTTGAGGCTCAACCCCTCTTTTGTACCTCTCTCGCATCCACTTGTGGCTTGTGGTATCAAAATAAATAGAGAAACATATGCTTCACCTACCACCTCAGACCAAGCCCTGATGTCATTTGATACCTTCAAAATGGGACCTGGGGACTCTGCAAGGTCACATACTGCCAACGAATTTATTTATCTACACGAAATTGAAACAGGCATAGACATTTATATACAACTCCTTGAATCTTTTAATCAGACACTCTTATGAAACTTTGGCAACATACATACAGCCCGCAATCTGAAATAGATACACTCATTGAAAATTTTACCATCGGACAAGACCCCATTTGGGACATATATCTTGCCAAAGCAGATGTACAAGGCTCACTAGCTCATGCAAATATGCTTTATAGCATTGGTTTGCTAACTGCCCAAGAGTGGCAAGATGCTCAAGAAGGCTTGTATAGCATTTTAGAAAGCATAGAAAATGGCTCTTTTACAATAGAAAATGGCATAGAAGATGTTCATTCTCAGATAGAATGGATGCTTACAGAACTCAAAGGAGAAGTTGGCAAGAAAATCCATGCAGGGCGTTCGAGAAACGACCAGTCGTTATTGGATATAAAACTCTTTATAAAATCTGAAATTCAGGATATTACAAAAAAAATAGAATCTTTATTTCTCCAATTGATTGGATTAAGCGACAAACATCAACACGATTTACTCCCCGGTTATACACATTTTCAGTTGGCTATGCCTTCTTCGTTTGGGCTTTGGTTTGGAGCGTATGCCGAAAGCCTCTCTGACGATTTGGAGCTACTTTTAGCAGCCTACAATATGGCAAACAAGAACCCTTTGGGTTCTGGGGCAGGTTATGGCTCTTCTTTCCCTTTGGATAGAGAGCAGACTACCGAACTGCTCGACTTTGCATCTCTCAATTACAATGTAGTTTATGCCCAAATGACTCGTGGAAAAGTCGAAAAAACTACAGCAATGGCTCTTTCGGGTGTTGCTGCCACACTTTCCAAATTTTCGATGGATGTGTGTTTGTACATGAATCAGAATTTTGGATTTATCAGTTTTCCTAAGAAATTCACGACAGGTAGTAGCATTATGCCCCACAAGAAAAACCCTGATATTTTTGAACTGATTAGAGCCAAATGCAACAGAATACAAGCTTTACCCAACGAACTGACGTTACTCACCAATAATCTGCCTTCAGGTTACCACAGAGATATGCAGCTCACCAAAGAATGCCTGTTTCCTGCACTGATGAGTCTAAAAAGCTGTCTGGATATACTCATGTTGGCTTTGGAGCATATCATCATCAAGAAAGATATTTTGGATGATGAAAAGTACCTATACTTATTTACCGTAGAAGAAGTAAACAGATTGGTACTTTCGGGCATTCCGTTTAGAGATGCGTATCATTTGGTTTCTCAACAAGTTGAAAACAAGAGCTTTGCATTCAGAAAACTCTCGTTAAATCATACACATCAGGGAAGTATCGGGAATTTATGTAATGAAGAAATCAAAAAGGCTTTTTTCGAAAAACTAAAAGCATTTGGCTAATCTTCTGAAAGATAATAAGATGTTTCATCTTTGATGATATTCATGACGATATTGCTGTGGTATTGTCCGATATTTGGGATATTCGATAACTTATTGACAACAAAGTCGTTGTATGCCTCGATATCGGTGGTTGCCACCTTCAAAACATAATCGTAAACACCTGAAAGACTGATAATTTCTTGTATTTCTGGTATTTTGACAGCATCCTGTTCAAATTTCTCAAGTTTTTCTTTGGATTGCTCTTTTAAAATGATGTTGCAGTAAGCAAACAACTTGATTCCCACCTTTTTAGGGTCAAGTATCACCGTTCTTTTCTTGATGACTCCCGTTTCCTCTAAGTATTTGATGCGTTCGTAGGTGGGTGTGTACGACAACCCAACCAATTGAGCGACTTCTTTAACAGGAACAGTACAGTCTTTTTGTAAAATATTAAGAATTTTAGCGTCTATTTTATCCATAAACAAAGCATACTAAGCGTTTTGTGGTTTTATAGAACAAATATACACGAAAAATCAAGTAAAATGGAATTTATTGTGAAACAACGTTACGTTCTTGTTTTTCTTCAAAATTGGAGAAGGTTGAGGACATAACTATTATTTTCCTGTTGGAGTAGTTTTTAACATCTCTATAATTTTAACAGAATCATTATCAGCTTCTTGATTAGAATAACCTGTTGGTTGAGCAGTAAAGATAGACTGTGTTGCACTCAATAGTACAGCATTTTTTGTTTGTACATCATCTCCAGCTCCTTTTACAAATGTTTCAAAAGTTTTTAAAGAATTATGTTTATGTCTATTTACAATATGATTATGTACATGAGCTTTATAGTTCTTTGTTATCAAAGATAAAGCATAAAATAAACCACTTGTGATGATAATTTTAGATACAGTGTATTGAAATATTTTAGATGTATCATTATTTTCTGGATTAATAAAAAATGCTCCTACACCCCAACCTATAATTATTAATATCATTCCTTTCAGCCAGTTTAACCATAATTTTGAAGATTTGTCATGATTTTCTGCTTCTGTTTTAAACAAATCTGCATATACAGCTACCCCAACTTGTGAACTTGCTTGAGTAGCTTTATCTAGTATTTCTTTTATTTTTTGTTCTACTTCCTGTTCTCTCAATATTAAATCATCATATACTTTTTGAATATCATTGAGTTTTGCTTGTAATTCTAATTCGTCAAGTTTTTTAAAATATGTGATTATGGGTAAAACTGTATTAAATAAATCTTTATAACCTGATTGTAAAGTATTAGATATATTTCTTCTATTTTGAGTAATATTGCTAGAGTTCTTTTCAACAGAAAAAGTCAGCATATGATTAAATGCTGAGTGAATAGAGTTAATGGAATCATTTATTTTACTAATTGTTTCTTTAGGAATTTTGTTTATTTCACATTCGAGTAAATCCTTAGATATCTTTACTGCAGACTCCATAAGTGGATAATCAGCTTCAAAAGAGAGTTCTGTACCCAAATCTGTTCTTTTAAAATTTTCAGGTATAAAACTTGCTACTTCTGTTACTAAGTGGCTTAGAGCATTTGACATATTTTGTAAAATTTAAGTTCCCCCAATTTACAAACAAAAAAACTTCCACGCATCAGGGAATCCCTGATTTTCAGGGTGTGTAAGAAAAAGCATCAGATTGCATTTTCAAGCTTTCTATTTTGCATATAAGAAGCAAAATTGTTATTTTTAGCTACTTTTAGCAGTGTAAGATTTTTACTTTTTTGAAAGAAATGGAGTTTCAAGAACGCTTGTGTCGTATGGCAGATGCCCGTAACACCTACCGATATGCCTTCGATGTGATAATGGAGAAGGGGTATAAGATTTTCTTCATCCCTGACCCACGAGATGAGTTTGATGGCGATTATTGGGCAATGAAAGACAAACGAGATTTTATAGCCTCCGACCCACTCAGGCTATTAGGGCTTATCAGTATTTGGGAGGAGTTTGGCGATACTTGGTACACCCAACCCAAACGCCCTTTGCGAAGTAATGCCTACATCATGGATAGAGCCTTGCCCGATACCGTAGAAGATTTTGAGCAGATGTCCCAAACAGATTTTGAATCGTTTATCTCTGATTATCAAATACTTTTTGAAGCTTTGGGCAAAGATTATCCTTTACACTCAAACATGACAAGGCAAGCCTTGTTCGATATTCTCGAAGATTTTTATAAATGGGAAGAGGAAGAATAATCTTTAGAAGTTGTTTAAAAACAGTTTAAATACTTGATATTAAACAACTTGATTTTTGCATTTTTTTCAAATATAAAAAGTGTTGGGTTGAAAATTCAGCGAGGTGAGCGAAGGTTTGTGTGTGGAAGCTTTGAATTTTCTTGATTTTTTGGTTCTTTTTTCTTGATAAAAAAGAACAAGGACTCCATTAACTTATCAAAACAATAATAAATTTAAACAACCTTTTAGATTTTAAATATTTTTTCAGGAATTTTATAAACAATATAAGCAGAAAGCATACCCACAAGCCCCCCAACAATTACATCTGTTGGGTAATGGGCTGCCAGATAAATACGACTGAACGACACCACTCCAGCCCAGCCAAAAAGAAGATAAATAAATCGGTAATGTTTTCGTAAGGCAAGCCACCAAAACATGGCAAGCCCGAAAGTATTAGCAGCATGTGAAGAAGCAAATCCGTATTTTCCACCACAACCAGCAGGCAGATGCAGAACATTTTCCCAAGCAGAAACATGGCAGGGGCGTAAACGCTCAAAAAAAGGCTTCATCAAAGAAGACGTAATTTGGTCTGAAAGCACTACCACAAGCGTAATACCTACAATATAAAATACACTTTTCCGACCATACACCTTTATAAGCAGATACAACAAAAACACATAAAAGGGTATCCAGATACCTGTATGGCTTGCCCATTTCATCAAGAAATCAGCTGTTGGGTGATGCATTTCGTTTACCCACAAAACCACCGATTTGTCCCAAGCATCTATTGTTTCTAACATACTACTTAGTTTTGCGACTCAGAGAGTAGAAAACTTCCCTTTTCATAGATATTATGAACGTCAGGGCGTTTCATACTCAATTTTTCAGCAATATAAGATTTATTAGAAGCATCTACTATTATTTTTTGTGGGGAAAATTGAAGCCAATCTAAGTTTTTAAGCGAATTATTCTGAACTATCAGATATTTGGGTTGTATGGTATTGATTTTAGCAATATCCAATTTTTTGAGTGGTTCTTGCACAAATACAATGGTTTTACCTTTCCAAATCCATAATTTCCAAGTGTCAAAATCTTGCCACTTGGGGGGTGTATTGTAATGCTTTTCGGATGTTCCCAGTTCATCCAAAAGGTTTTTGGTATTAAAATTAAGCCTTCCAACATGGTTTTGCAGGGTACTATCTGTCCAAATAATGGACTTCTGCCCTTCAGTCAGGCTACAAGCCCACGCATTGCCCACACCATACACCACAAACACTTGCTGGCGTTGTTGAGTTGCATTTTTATAGATAGAGGATGCTGTCAGAAACACCAAAGAAAATGTACTCAGAGCCAGCCATTTGACTTTTCGTTTTTCAAAGAAAAAGATAAAACCCAGTAAAAACACACTCAAAGCCAAGGCTTCTTTAAAATCTAGTACCAAACTGGTTGTGGCATAATCGAGGTTTTCTACCTGAAATACTATTTTGTTGGTAACCCAGATTGTTTTTTCTAAAAACCAGCCCAGTAAAGTATTGAGATAAGGAACTGTTGATAGTGCCACCAAAGCCAAACCTACTACCAATACCACATTTCCCAAAGGTATAATGAGCAAATTGGCTAAAATTCCATAGGTTGGGTATTGATGGAAGTGATACAACGTAATGGGTAGGGTGAAAATCTGTGCTGCCACCGAAACTACAATAGTTTTCCAAATCCAGTCAGTCAGGTAATTTTGGGGCTGATAGGCCACATACATTTTCGGGAACAAATATACTATTCCCAAAACAGCCAAATACGAAAGCTGTAAACCCACATCCATCAGTAAAAACGGATTCCAACACAACAAAAAGAACAAAGAAACAGCCAACGTATTGAAGATATTACTGTTACGTTGTAAATTCTGAGCCAATACAATCATCGAAAACATCATCACAGCCCTAAGTACCGAACCCGAAAGCCCTGTAACAAAAGCATACATCCACAAAATTAGTAATACAATGCTTACAAAATAAATTTTACCATTTGGCAGTCGTTTGATTTTACCCAATAAAAACACCAAAATCATGTAGATAATCCCTACATGCATACCCGAAACAGCCAGTACATGCGTTACACCTGCATTGGTGTAGGCTTGTTTGAGATCTTCATCCAGATGATGTTTGACTCCCAACACCAACGCCGAAGCCATTCCATACTCCTGCTCCGAGTGGATATTTTTCTTGAGAGCTTTATCACAATATTGGCGAATCTGGATAGATGCGTATTCAAAATACTCATACCAAGCCATTTGACTTTCTACAAAAAGAAAATCTGTTTGTTTGATGTATTGTTGGTGGTAGATATTTTGGTAAGAAAGATATTTTCTGTAATTGAATTGTGCTTGATTGAGTGGGGCATTGATGAGTTGTAATTTATTTTTTGTGATAAAAACATCTCCAAAATCAGGCTTATGACTGCCTTTTTCAAGAAAAACGTTCACTTTATCAGTGGCTTTTACCCAACCTTTCTCATTTTTGACTTCATCTATCTGGCACACAAAATAATAGGTTTTGTTCTTTTCCAGTACCTCAGAAATGACACGAGCCTTGTATGCTTCAAAATGGTCTGTTTGTTGCAAAACATGATGTGGCAATCTCGAATCGTTGCGAAAATGAACAAGTAAAATTCCAAAAACAAAGATATTGGCAAGGGCAAGTCCTCCCATCAGAGGTGAGAAAGCGTGTTTTTTGTATTTTGGAATGCTCAAAAAGAGTAAAACATAGATAATTCCAAGTCCCAACCACACCCAAACCAACTGATTTGCGTTGAGTTCGGCAAAATGCCCAATCAATATTCCTACAATAAGAGCAAACAAAAACCTCACAAAATAAAGCCCTTGTAGGCTACTCTGTGAAGGTTCTTGGATTTTTGTAGTTTCCAACCATTTATTTTTTAAAAACTCTATTGCTTTGTTTGTCATTTTTCTAAAGTTTCAAACCAAGAACGCAACGCTCTTCGCTTAGGCTACGAATACCTTCTTGAATATTTAGCTCATTTTTAGCACTATAAAAAAGGCTGACATATTCTTTTTTGTATTCACGGCGTTTCATAGCTTCCAAAAAACGTCTGATTTCTTCTTCAGTTTCCAAAAGCAATTTCGGTACCAATGTTGGTTTTCCTTCATCATCTTTTGCAACCATTGTAAAATAACTCGTATTTGTGTGCCTCTGCTCCCCTGTTTTGATATTTTCGGCAGTTACCCTGATACCCACCACCAAAGAGGTTTTTCCTACATAATTCACAGATGCAGCAAACCTTACCAAGTCCCCTACTTCCACAGGGCTTAAAAACTCAACATTATCTACTGTTATGGTTACACAATAAGCCCCTGCATGTTTAGAAGCACAAGCGTAAGCTACTTTATCCATAATGGACAGGAGTATTCCTCCATGAATTTTACCTCCAAAATTGGCATAAGAGGGAATCATAAGTTCAACAAGCTCTGTTTGAGAGTATCGAACGGGTAAGGTTTCTGTAAGCATACTATTAAATATTTGTAAGGTCAATATTTTTTACTTCTTCTACAGAATTCAAGCTTTTTAGATATTCTATTGTTAAGGGACGTAAAGGAGAATCCATCTCGTAAAAATGACAAGCCATATCGTTTTTACCTTTTCTCGAAACACTCATGGTTGCAATATTGCAATCATCATGAGAAAGAACATTGGCTATAAAAGCTACAATCCCTCTTGTGTCGTCTGCAAGCACAATAAGTGTGTGTGAAGAAGCTGTAATATCTGCTCTAAATCCATTGAAAGAGGCTATATTAATTAATCCTCCTCCTCTACTTTCTCCAAGAATCTCCACAGATTTATCTCCTGCTGAAAGCTCCAACTTTACGGTATTTGGGTGATACAAAGAAGCATTTCCGATAGCCTTAAAAGTATAATCCAAGCCTTTTTCTTTGGCATAATCAAAGGATGTTTTGATACGAGTATCGTCTGTGGCAAAATCTAAAAGTCCAGCAATGATGGCTCTGTCACTGCCATGCCCTTCGTAAGTTTGAGCAAAAGAGTTATAAAAAGTGATGACTGCCTTTTGAGGTATTTCACCTAAAATTTTTACTGCTGTTCTGCCAATACGTACAACTCCAGCCGTATGAGAGCTTGAGGGACCAATCATGATGGGTCCAATCATATCGAAAATACTACTACGTTCACTCATAAAAACAATTAAGATTGCGTTTTGCAATATCCAATTACGCAGAATTTTGCCATCAAAAAAAGAGAATCTCAAATATTTTTATAATGTTTGTAAAAAACTTATCAAACTATGAACATAGAAAAAACTCTAGAACAACTTTATACACTTTTGGTGGGTTATACCCCAAAAATTGCAGGAGCTATTTTAGCATGGATTGTAGGAAGTTGGCTTGTTAGCAGAATTTCTATTATTTCAAGGAAAGCTCTTTTAATCCGAAATTTTGATCCTTCGATTAGTAAATTTCTAATCAGTTTAATTTCTATTGGACTCAAAGTCTTACTGTTATTCAGCATTGCAGGTATTTTAGGCATAGAAACCACTTCGTTTGTGGCAGTATTGGGAGCAGCCAGTTTGGCTGTGGGTTTGGCATTGCAAGGTAGTCTTTCCAATTTTGCAGGAAGTGTACTTATTTTGTTTTTTAAGCCCTATAAGGTTGGTGATATGATTACCTTTCAAGTTTTTACAGGGGTTGTCAGAGAAATACAAACTTTTAGCACAGTATTGGAAACTACTGAAGGGCAGATTATTATATTACCAAATGGGATTGTAGCTAATGGAGCTATTATCAATCAAACAGGAGGGCAACAACGAAGAGTAGAATACAAATTTAAAGTATCCAATGTACATGATTCTGAAATGGTAAAAGGTATTTTACTCAATATTGCAAAAACAGAAACTATGTTTTCGCAAGAACCAGCCCCCAATGTAGTAATTACAATGTTGGAAGATAATGCTTATTTTGCTTCTTTGGTTTGTTGGCTTGCCCCTGAAGATTATGTAAGTTCAGCTTCTCGTATTGCAGCAAACATCCATGAGAAAGTTCAGAGTACTTTTACAAAGCAGGGAATCGTAAATCCTCCTGCTTAATTATTTGCATTCATTGTACTTTTTTTTCAAAGTTTTTTCAAAATCCTCAGGAAAATGCTCATTCACTTCGTTTTTAGCAATAAAATCGATAGAGAATTGTATCATTTCGTAGCCCGCATAATTGGCTGTATTATGGGCGAAAAAAGTCCCTGAATCAGCCATATAGTTCCAAAAATCTAATATCACTTCTTGTTTATCAACATCTATCACATGGTATAAATCTGCTTCTATCCATCCTTCTTGTTCTTCATCAAAAATATTTTCAATACTTTCAATATTTCCCTCTCCAAAATACAATTCTGCACAAATTTTAATTTGTTCTTCTTGTACTGGAGTAAAACTATTCAAATTACCAGCTTCAGTGCTGTAGGTCTGAATGTGTTTAAAAATGATGTTTTCCATAATTTTTTATTTTTTAAATCATCAATACTCTCCAAATACTACATACAAGTAACATAACAAGTGTAACAGGTGTAAGCACTTTCCAAGCCAAATACATGAGTTGGTCGGTACGCAGGCGTGGGTAAGTCCAACGAACTACTACTTGTAAAAGCAAAACAATAATGGTTTTGCTACAAAGCCAAAATATAGCCCAAAAACCTGCTAAAAAGCTCCCTGTTTCACCAGTAGTCCATTCTGCAAGGCGTACACTGCCTATATTGGGCAAAGGTGTATTCCAGCCTCCAAAAAACAAGATAATTCCGAGCATACTTACAAGTATCATCATGGTATATTCTGCCAAGAAGAATATGGCAAATCGAAACCCAGAGTACTCTGTATGAAACCCACCTATAATTTCCGACTCGCCTTCGGGCAAATCGAAGGGGGCTCTGTTGGCTTCCGCAAGCGTTGTAATAAAAAACACCACATACACCACAAACAATAAAGGCATTTGAACAATATTCCATGTCAGAAAACCTCCTATGTGTGTTACTTCTACCCCTAACGCCTTGATACCAAATAAATAAATAGACTCCTGAGAACTAAGTCCTTGTCTTACAGCTATTTCTGTTAAATCTAAACTTTGAGCAAGTACCACTACACACAACACTGAGAGCACTAATGGAATTTCATAAGAAACAATTTGAGCAACTGAACGCATTGCTCCATACAAAGCAAATTTATTGTTAGACCCCCAGCCTGCCATCAATAAACCTACCACATCCAAAGAAACAATAGCAAGCAAGAAAAAAACACCTATTTCGATATGAGAAGCTTGTAAGCCTTTTCCCAAAGGTATCACAACCATTCCAGCAAAAATAGCAGGAAAAATGACAATAGGAGCAAGTAAAAACAGTTTTTTATCTGCTTGAGTAGGTACAATATCTTCTTTTTGTAAAAGTTTTAGTAAGTCAGCTACTGGTTGTAGCGTTCCAAATTTTCCTACTTCGGTGGGTCCCATACGATCTTGAATAAATGCTGCAAGTTTACGTTCTGCGTAAAATGTAATCAGTACCAAAACAAGCACTAAAGTCAGATAAGCCCCAAAGTATAAAACTGTTTCCAACATAAATTTTGAGTTTGCCAAAAATAAACTATTTTTGCGTCAATTTTACTAAAAAAACTCTAAAACATATGAAAATAGCTGTTGTCGGTACTGGTTATGTAGGCTTGGTTACTGGTACTTGTTTAGCAGAAACAGGTAACACTGTTACTTGTGTAGATATCAATGAAGAAAAAGTAAAGAAACTCCAATCTGGTGTTATTCCTATATATGAGCCTGGTTTAGATATTCTTTTTGACAGAAATATTGCTCAAGGTAGATTAAAATTTACCACCAATTTAGTAGAAGGCATTGAAGATGCAAAAATTATCTTTTTGGCATTGCCCACACCTCCAGGTGAAGATGGTTCAGCAGATTTGAAGTACATTTTAGGGGTTGCTGACGATTTAGGCAAAATCTTAAAAAATTATGTAGCAATTGTAGATAAAAGTACTGTACCCGTAGGAACTGCAGAATTGGTACATAAGAATATTGCCAAAAATGCAAAAGTAGAGTTTGATGTGGTTTCTAATCCCGAATTTTTAAGAGAAGGTGTTGCTGTTGAAGACTTTATGAAACCAGATCGTATTGTAATTGGTACAAGTTCTGATAGAGCTAAAAAGGTAATGGAACAATTGTATTTGCCTTTTGTAAGACAAGGCAATCCTATCATTTTCATGAGTGAACGCTCTGCTGAAATGACTAAATATGCAGCCAATGCATTTTTAGCTACCAAAATCACATTTATGAACGAAATTGCAAACCTATGCGAAAAAGTAGGTGCAAATGTAGATGATATTCGTAAAGGTATTGGTTCTGATACTCGTATCGGTAAGCGTTTCTTGTTTGCAGGTATTGGTTATGGAGGTAGTTGTTTCCCTAAAGATGTTCAGGCTTTAGCCAAAACTTCTGAAGACAGTGGTTACGATTTCAAAATTTTGAAATCTGTGATGAATGTAAATGACCTCCAAAAAACAAGATTACAAGAACCTCTTTCTAAATATTTTAATGGAGATTTAAAAGGTAAGCAAATAGCTATTTGGGGATTGGCTTTCAAGCCTTATACAGATGATATTAGAGAAGCTCCCGCTTTGGAAAATATCCAACATTTACTCAATTTGGGTGCTAAAGTAAGAGCGTACGACCCTGAAGCTATGGAAAATGTTCGCCATATATTTGGAGATAAAATCGAGTACGCAGATAGTCCTTATGGAGCTTTATTAAATTCAGATGCTCTCATGATTATGACAGAGTGGCCTGTTTTCCGTACCCCTGATTTTGAAGTAATGACAAGTCTTCTGAAAAATAGAGTTATTTTTGATGGCAGAAACTTATATGAGCCTCAAGATATACAAGCTTTAGGCTTTGAATATTACAGCATAGGTAGATAGTATGGCTAAAAAAGCTTCTATTGTTATAGGATTGGGCTTTGGAGACGAAGGAAAAGGTTTAACCACCTCTTTTCTTGGCTTCCAAAGCCCAAATTCTTTGGTGGTCAGATTTAACGGAGGACAACAAGCAGGACACACTGTTTGCATAGGAGAAAAAAAACATGTTTTTTCTAATTTTGGTGCAGGTACATTCCAAAATATTCCTACCTACTGGTCAAGATTTTGTACTTTTTCTCCTTCTGCTTTTATTACAGAACACAAAGTTTTAGAAAGTTTGGGAATATTTCCACAGATTTTCATAGACAATCTTTGCCCTGTAACAACTCATTACGATATTCTTTATAATCGTTTGTTAGAACAAAAACGTGGAAATCAGCGACATGGCAGTTGTGGAATGGGTTTTGGGGCAACCATTGAACGCCACGAAAACAGTCCTGTAAGGCTTTACGCTCAAGATTTAAGTTTCCCTGAAATTGTAAACATCAAGCTTAAAAGCATCAGGGCATATTACCACGAAAAACTTATCCAACAAGGCATTACAGATTTCTTAGAAATGCCTCACGAACAAGAAGACAACAGATTTCTTGGCTATTTATCTGAATTACAGAAACTTAAAAATTCTCAAAATATATCTTGGGTACACGAAAAAGATGTTTTTTCAGATATATACCCTTTTGAGCATTTTATTTTTGAAGGAGCTCAGGGTGTTCTTTTGGATATGGATTTTGGTTTTTTTCCGAATGTAACCAGAAGCAATACCACCTCCAAAAATGCTTTAGAGCTGATTACTCGAAATTCTAAAAGTAAAATCTCAGACATAAATATCTGGTATGCAAGCCGTTGCTATCATACTCGGCATGGAGCTGGCTGGTTTCCATTAGAAAATACTCGTCTCGATTTACAAAATACCGAAAACGAAACCAATCAACTCAATGATTATCAGGGTTTTTTCAGAAAAGCACCCCTCAATTTAGAGCTTTTGCATTATGCTTTGCAATGTGATAGCAATTTTTCAAAAGGATTACCTAAAAACTTAGTGCTTACCTGTGCTGACCAATTACCCAATCAAGAGTGTTTGGTGTGGGGAAATGGCTTGGAAAAAATGAATGTTTCAAGCCTTTCTAAAAGATTACAACCTCATTTTGAGAAACTTTTGGTAAGTTTTAGTGCAGATAGTGAGCAGTTACAAAATGATAACTCCATTTAAGTATTTTTATTAAGAAAAAACAAACAAATGTCGTATATTTGGGTGTTATACTTCATGTAATGGACAAAACTATACATATACAACAAACTTCTAAAATTGATAGGAAAAATTAACTTTGTTGTCTAACAATTTTAAATTTAAAGTATGCTTTTTGAAGAATACCAATATTTGAATTATCAGTTTCCTGAACCACAATATTTGGGTGCAAAGTACACTCTTTTACCTTGGATAAATCAATTCATACCTAAAAATACAAAAACGGCTATTGACGCTTTTGCAGGCTCTCAATCAGTTGGATATTTATTTAAACAGCTTGGTTACAAAGTGATTGCAAACGACTTTTTAAACTTTAATAACCAAATTGGGAAGGCTTTAATAGAAAACAGAAGTATAAAATTAGAGAAAGAAGATTTACTATTACTTTTCCAACCAGCAAAAAACAAGGACGAATTTAAGCTAATTGAAGATATTTTTACAAACGTCTTTTTTGAAAGAGAAGAAGCAGAATTTTTAGACAATTTTAGAGCAAATATTCCATTACTTGACAGCGAACTCAAACAATCACTTGCTTATACTGTAATCAATCGTAGTATGACAAGGAAAATAACAATGGGACATTTTGGACATACACAAGCATTGGTGTATGCAAACGACCCAGAAAGAATAAAGCGAAATAGAAGTTTGGTAAGACCTATAAAAGAAATTTTTGAAGAACTTCTGCCAAAATACAATAACTCAATATTTGACAATAAACAAGATAATAAAAGCTACAATCTGAACATTTTAGAATTGTTACCAAATATAGAAAACGTTGATCTAGCATATTTTGACCCACCTTATTGTTATAGTCATGCTGACTATCAAGGCTTTTATCATTTGCTCGAAACCTATACAGAATATTGGAAGGATAAAGAGTTTATCAACGGTATAAAACGATACGAACCACAACGTTTTAGTGGGTTTGACAAAAAACGAGATGTCATTTCCTCTTTTGAAAAACTGTTTGAATTATCAGAAAATATCCCCAATTGGCTAATCAGTTATAACAATAGAAGTTATCCCAAAATTGACGAATTTGAAAAATTAATCTCAAAGTTTAGAAATGTAAAAATTGAAACCAAAACCTATCAAAATGGTAGAGGTGGAAAAGGAAGTGTTGCAGGTAGTCAAGAAATACTATTTGTTTGCAGTCCTAAAAAGAAACATTTTGTTTCAAGCAATCTAAAAGAACAATTAGTAAATGAAGGATTTTAAATATTGGAAGAAGCTCCACGAAAGCGAAAAATTAGAAGAGTTCAGCCAAGATAAAACAGGTTTGTTATGGTTGAAAACTAAATCAATTGTTAGAAAAGAGCTTATCGTAGATTTTCTTGCAAATAATAAAATTCAGCTTAAAGAAACAGCTTTGGCAAAGCAATTCATAGAGTTGTTTGATTTGTTATGTCTAGATATAGAAAACTCAAATAAAAAGTTGAACGACTTTATCAAGGCTGAAAACATCAAACAAGTTAAAGGACTTGACACAACCCAATTGGTTTCTGAACTCTACAAACTTAAAAACTTTGACTGGGGTGGTGACTACCAAAACTCATTGGACAAATATTTGGTAAGTAGGTATGTAAAAGTTCATAAATCTTTTGATACACTAATTTCAAAATTCGAAACTGAAATCAATGTTGCTGTTCAAGGCTATGTATTGAATAGTTGGTATAACCATTGGAGTAGTATTTTAATTGAACATATTTTCAAATCTCATTCAGCAGTATTACCAACAGTCGGTCAAATCAAAAGCGTTGATTTTTTTATAAATGATGTACCTTTTGACTTAAAAGTTACTTATTTACCAGCAGAATATATCAAAACAAAACGTAAGGAAAAAGGCTATCCTGTTGAACTTACCTATTTAAAAAAGAAAGCACAAGAGGCAAAAATCAGTTTTGATAAGAAAGCAAAACCAGCAGACATTTCGTATGAAATCATTGAAAAAATGAAAAATAGAAATGATACATTTTGCATTGAAGTATTGACAACTTTGAAAAACGAGAAACTACAAATTTTAAAGGAAGTTCAAAATAATCCTAAAATATTAGCAACTTGGCTCTATGAAAATCAAGGCGAAATGCGTTTTGGTTCTGAAAATCGTTTATTCCTTGTACTTGTGGACACTGACGACTTTGGTAACTCATGGAAATTGAAAAGAAACCTTGACCTTTTGAAGCCAACAATTATCAACTACTTGGATAATTTCAAAAACAAGAAAATTGATGACTTAAAAGTAAATTTTGAGTTTAAAGGTAAACCTCAGACTTTTACTGCATTGGCAGATGTAATATTTGTAGTAAAGTAATTGAACAAAAAATACAGGACATAATAAGTAGATTTTAAAGAATTTCTTATACAAAATAAATATATATAAATTCATTAATCTTCAACTATTCAAAAAGTCCCCATTTAAGTTCAATAATATCCATTTTCATAGTATTAAACACAAAAGCCCCAAATTAGATTTAGGGCTTTTATAATTTATCATTGATAACTGATAATCAAATTATTATTTTCCAACTTTTACAATTAAGTCAGCAATACGGCTAGAATAACCATATTCGTTGTCGTACCAGCCTACTACTTTTACAAGTGTACCCATAGAAGCTGTCATCTCAGCATCAAAAATACAAGAATGAGTATTTCCAACGATGTCAATAGATACGATAGGCTCATCTGTATATTCCAAAATGCCTTTCAAAGCACCATGAGCAGCAGCCTTCATCACAGCATTGATTTCTTCTTTGGTTGCAGGTTTTTTCAAAACTACTGTAAGATCAGTCAATGAACCATCAGGAATAGGCACACGCATTGCTACACCATCCAATTTACCTTTTAGGTGAGGCAATACCAAACCTACTGCTTTTGCTGCACCTGTAGAGGTAGGAACAATAGAATAAGCAGCAGCTCTTGCTCTACGTAAATCTTTGTGAGGAGCATCTTGAAGGCTTTGGTCTGATGTATAAGCGTGGATGGTTGAGATATATCCAGCCTCGATACCAAAAGCATCATCCAATACCTTTGCCATAGGAGCAAGACAATTGGTTGTACAAGAAGCATTAGAAATAATTGTTTCTGAACCTGTTAGGGTATGTTCGTTTACACCCAATACCACAGTAGGAATATTTCCAGATGCAGGAGCAGAAATGATTACTTTTTTAGCACCAGCTGTGATGTGTCCGCCAGCACCAGCCTCATCTACGAAGCGTCCTGTAGATTCAAGAACAACATCTACATTAAGTGTACCCCAAGGAAGATTTTTAGGGTCTCTTTCAGCGTAGATACGAATTTTTTGACCGTTTACAATCAAATTTTCGCTATCATAGCCAACTTCTCCTGCGAATTTACCATGTACGGAATCGTATTTGAGTAAGTGGGCTAAAGTTTTTGTATCAGTAAGGTCATTGATTGCAACAACCTCTATTTCGGATTTGCCGAGCATAGCTCTGTAAGAAAGCCTGCCAATACGACCAAAACCATTAATAGCAACTCTAACTTTTGACATTATCTAGTTTGCTTAAAATTGTGAAACAAATACTAAAATTTGCCCGCAATATTACAGATAAAAATTAGATTTTAATAATAGTGCCTCTGAATTTGTTTATATTTTCTAATTTTTCAGTCTAAATCGAGTTATATAGCTTTATTTTTCTACTTCATTCTTAAAATCTCTGAAAGCTCTATAAATCGCTGATGCCATAAGTGTCTGGCTCCAAGGGTCTTTTAGATAAGATTCTTCTTCTTCATTAGATAAATACCCTAATTCAACCAGAATACTTGTACTAGCAATTTCTCTAAGCACCAAAAAACCAGCCTGTTTGATACCTCTTGATTTTCGGTTGAGCCTATCATTAAATTGTTTATCAATCAATGTGGAAAGACGTAAACTATTTTCAAGATACGTATTTTGATTAATATCAATCAAAATAGAAGCTTGAGGTGAGTTAGGGTCAAAACCTTTATAATTTTTCTTATAACCTGATTCTAAAGCAACCACAGCATTTTCTCTTCTGGCAACCTCTAAGTTCTCTTTACTCACATGAAGTCCCATCACAAATACCTCTAAACCTTTGGCCTCTGCCGATTTTTTATTTTTTTTCACATCCATCGAATTACAGTGAATCGAAATGAAAACATCTGCATCATTTCGATTTGCAATTTCAGCTCTTTTATACAGCTCAACAAAGGTATCTGTAGTTCTGGTATAGATTACATTGACATCAGGTAAATATTTTTTAATAGTTGCACCTAATTCTAAGCTAACTGCTAAGGTTATATCTTTTTCTTTTGTATTTTTGCCCAACGCTCCAGGGTCGTGTCCGCCATGTCCTGCATCAATGACAATGGTACGAATTTTGTATTTCTGTGGACTTGGTGATTGAGATTTAAAAGGTAAAGTAAATGCAAAACAGATTAGCACAATAATTGCTAAGAATAGAAAGTTTTGTCCATTTTTTTTATTTACCAACATTCGATTTAACATTTTTAATTATAGAATATTTGTGGTTCAAACTGTTGCAAATATAAGGGCTTTGAGCCTAATTTTCCTAACCTTTGTATTTTATTTGATAAGTAACTCTGTATCAGCACAAAATGATACCCTGAAAATTAGTGTAGATACCATCCGAAATGTGGCTAACAAAAAGCCCACCAACGATACTTTGCCCAAAACCAAAGCATCTGATTTAAAAACTACTGTCAAATTTACTGCCAAAGATTCTATCAAAATCAATGTCAAAACAAAAAAAGCTGCCCTATACGAAAAAGGGCAAATTGATTATGGAGAAACGCAACTCAAAGCTGCTCGCATATTTCTAGATTTAAGTTCACAAATCGTAAGAGCCAGACCTAAATTTGATAGCATTCAAAAGAAAAAAATGTTGGATAAGCCCTTCTTAAAAGAAGGTGCAGAAAACTTTGGTATGGACTCCGTAGATTATAATTTAGAAACTCAAAAAGGTCTGATTTTCAATATTGTAACTAAACAAGGAGAAGGTTTTATTGCAGGCTCTCGTGTAAAAAAAGACGAAAACAATGAACTTTGTATTGGAGATGGACATTATACCACCTGTGATTTGGCTCATCCACATTTTCGTATTGTAGCAAAAAAAATTAAGGTTACTAAAAAACAAAACGTAATTGTAGGACCTTTTTATTTAGAAATTAGTGATGTTCCTACCCCACTTGGTTTTGCATTTGGGATTTTTCCTAAACCTCAACAAAAAACATCAGGTATTATCATTCCCGAATATGGTGAAGCAAGAGAAAATGGTTTCTTTTTGCGTGGTGGTGGCTATTATTGGGCTATCAGCGATTATGTAGATGCTCGTTTTACAGGCGAAGTTTATTCTTATGGCAACTGGGGAATAGGTAGTACTGTCAATTACAAAAAGCGTTATGGTTATAATGGAGGGCTCAATTTTAGTTATAGAAGCTTATTTGACAAGCCTTTAGATGAGTTTAATAGAGTAAAAAATGGGCAGTTTAGTTTGTCATGGAACCACACTCCAGAGTCCAAAGGCACAGGCAGGTTTTCAGCTTCTGCCAATGTTGCAAGTTCAGGATTCAATAGAACCAGTGTTACAGATATTAACGCCCTCATTAACACTAACTTAAACTCCTCTATTAGTTATTCTAAAACATTCAAAGGCAAGCCTTTTGCTTTGTCTTTGGCTGCAAGACATCAGCAACAACTTACTCGTAATGAAGTAACACTCAATCTACCTGATGTCAATTTTACAATGAACCAAGTTTTTCCATTTAAATCCTTAGTTAAAAACCCTCGTAGTTTTTTTGGAACAATTGGTATCAATTACTCTTTAAATGGTTCAAATACAATTACTAACAGAATTTCAGGAACTAGTTTTTCTTTTCCAACTACAGAGCAAAGACAAGACAGTGTTTATGCTTTCAAGCCTGAAAATTTTTCATTGTTTCTCCAAAATGCTAAAATCAATTTAGCACAAACAAGTACACTCTCTGCTCCTTTTAAGTTACTTAAATATTTTAATGGCTCTTTTTCAACAAATTTTGCTCAAACATTCCATCAAAGAAGGTTTAGCTATGAATGGAATGAAATAAATGATTCTACAGGTTTGGTAAGAGTGGATACCTCTAATCGTTGGGGTACTTCTTTCAGATATAGTTTTAGTACAAGTTTGGGTACAAATATCTATGGTTTCTACAATTTTGCTAATTCTAAAAGTCGTTTACAAGCCATCAGGCATACTATTATTCCAAGTATCAATCTTTCTTATAGTCCTGATTTCTCGCAAGATAAGTTTGGCTTTTATCAAAGAGAGCAAACAGGTTTCAATGTAGATAGACTTGGGGTTCGTACACCCAGATTTGAGAATTTAGCCCGATTTGAAGGTGTGCCAGGTCAAGGACGTTCAGGGACGATTGGTATTAGTCTAAGAAACGTTTTGGAGGCTAAACTTCGCTCCAAAGTTGATTCGGCTGGTGCAAAACCTCAAAAAATCAATTTATTAGATGAGCTTTCATTTGGTACATCCTATAATATGCTTGCCAATAAATCTTTGGGGCAATATGCATGGGCAAATGTAACGATGAATACTCGTATCAGACTATTTGGCAAAATAGATATTGCTTTGAGTAGTTCATTAGACCCTTATTTATATAGAGATACTATTGTTAATAATACTACTAGTAAAGTTAAATCTTTTGATTTAGCATGGGCAAAAGGCAGGCTCGGGCAAATCAGTACAACCAACTTATCATTTTCCACTATTTTCAATCCTGACTTTTTTAAGAAAAAGACAAATCCAGTTACAACAGGCAGTAGAGGTAATACTGATGCTGATATGAATAGACTTTTGAATCCTATGGGTAATAACAATACAGGTTTAACTACCTCTACAGTTCAAAATCCTTTCAATAATGCAAACAATTATGTAGATTTTGATGTAACATGGAGTTTAAATTTGAATTACAACCTTTCTCTTTCAAGGCTTCCTCAAAAAGATATTACACAAACACTTAATTTTTCGGGAGATGTAAGTCTAACAAAAAATTGGAAACTAAATTTTAATAGTAACTATGATTTCAAAGCCAACGCTTTTGGAGCATCTCAATTTAGTTTTATTAGAAATTTACATTGTTGGCAAATGAGCTTTAATTGGCAACCTTTTGGACAATTTCAGTCTTATACATTCAGGCTCAATGCCAATGCTTCTACACTCAAAGACTTAAAAGTAGAAAGACGTAGAACTTGGTATGATAGATAGAATATGAAACCTTTACACTAAAAATTTTTATTTTTAGATAAATTCTTATATTTGCATAAAAACACCTTAAACAATACAAAACTAAGATGATGGTGTTCTCACTTTATTCTCTCCTATATGGTCGGTGATATATTACTAACCCTTTTTTTAGTTGCTCTCAATGGAATTTTTGTGGCTGCTGAATTTGCTATTGTCAAGGTCAGAGCCTCACAAGTAGAAACCAAATATCAATCTGGCAATCGCCTTGCAAAAAACGCTCTTAAGATTATCAACAATTTAGATGCTTATCTTTCTGCAACTCAACTTGGTATTACACTTGCCAGTTTGGGTTTAGGTTGGGTTGGTGAGCCTATTGTTGCTAAAATCATTGGAAATACTTTTGAAGCCTTACAAATTACCATTTCTGAAAAAGCTCTTCATCAAGTTTCTTTGGTTACAGCATTTTCTTTGATAACTGTTCTCCATATTGTTTTTGGTGAATTAGCTCCAAAATCTTTGGCTATTCGTTATCCTGAGCGTACTACTATGCTCTTAGCGATGCCTTTGCAAGCTTTTTATATAGTTTTCAAACCTTTTATATGGGTTTTAAATGGTTTTGCTAATTTCATTTTGAAAGTGATAGGTGTACCTTTGATACATGAACATGATACACATACAGAAGATGAAATTCGTTTACTTTTAGAAGAAAGTAAGAAAAGTGGAAATATCAATACTACTGAACACGAACTTTTAGAAAACGTTTTTAAGTTTGATGATAGGCTCACAGAGCAAATCATGACCCCAAGAACCAAAGTTGTGGGTCTGAGAATTGATACGAGCATTCAACAAGCTTTTGAGCTGATTATGAGTGAAGATTATTCTCGTATCCCTGTGTATGAAGACTCTTTAGATAATATTGTTGGTATTTTACACACAAAAGATATTCTAAAAAATCTAAAAAGTACAGAAGCTACAGTTGCATCTCTAATGCGTAAGCCTTACAGAATCTCTGAAAGAAAATCTATCAATACATTGCTTAGGGAAATGCAAAAAGAACGCATCCAAATGGCTATTGTATTAGACGATTTTGGAGGAACAGCAGGTATCGTAACCATGGAAGATATTTTGGAAGAAATTGTAGGAGACATCCAAGACGAATACGACAACGAAACACCTATTGTACAACAAAAAAGTGAAACAGAGTTTATTGTAAAAGCTTTGGCTAATATAGATGAGGTGAATAAATTTTTGCCAGAACCTATCCCCGAAAGTGAAGATTATGATACAGTTGCAGGTTTTATCAATGAGGTTTTTGGAAAAATCCCTGATGTAAATGCGGAAGTAACTCACGAAATTTATACTTTCAAGATTTTACAAAAAGATAACAATACCATAGAAACTGTATTATTGAAACTTTCTTTGCCAAATAGAGAAGAGAAACCTGCTATCACTTTCGAATAAATGAGTCTAGCTACTATTTCTTTAGAAAATATTGAATTCTTTGCTTATCATGGTTTCTATGAAGAAGAACAAAAAATTGGCAATAAATATAGTGTAGATATTACCATCACTGCCGATTTGAGTATGGCTTCTCAGAACGACAAATTAGCTGATACCATCAATTACGAACATTTATATAAAATTGCAGCCGAGGAGATGAAAAAACCCACTCGGCTGTTAGAGCATATTGCTAAACGTATCATTGACAGCATTTTTCAGCATTTCCCTAAAGTACAAAAAGCAGAAGTAGCTGTTTCTAAATACAACCCTCCTATTGGTGGGGTTTGTACCAAAGCAAAAGTCTGTATCTCAGAAGATAATCCTGCTTTGTTTAAGGTAGATTAATAATATGTGGATTGTTGAATATTACCCAACCATGGAATAAACTAAGGAATAGTGCTACAAAAGGCATAGCTATCAGTAAACCATCAAATCTATCTAAAAAACCTCCATGTCCAGGAATAACTGAGCCTGAGTCTTTGATATCTAAGCTACGTTTGAGCATAGATTCTACCAAATCGCCATAAGTGCCTACAATTACAATAATGGCAGAAATGACATGCCATTTCCAGCCAGCTAAACTTGTGAAGTATATAGACAGCACAAAAGCCACTACCTGCGAAAAGAACATGCCTCCAGCGAAACCTTCCCAGCTTTTTTTAGGCGAAATACGTTCAAAAAGCTTCGTTTTTCCAAATTTTCTACCCACAAAATACGCTCCTGAGTCACTCGCCCACAAACAAAATAAAATGCCTAAAGGAATTTGATATTGATAGGTAATATCTCTTTCTGCATATCCATTTAAAGAGATATCTATCGTAAGCCAACTATTAAACACAAAAAGGGAAAAAGGAAAAACAACATATAATAAACCTAAAATGCTTAAAGCAATGTTTATAAAAGGCTGTTTGTCATTTTTATCATATAATTTTACAATAAATGCTAAAAATATTCCCACAGAAATGAATGCATATAAATATCTTATAAGAAAAATTATTATTTTTTGCATCCAAATGTGAGCATGTTCATAGTATGCCAAAACTTGTGTAAAAAATAAAAAAACAAGTAAAATCCCATTAAAAACCATCATGTATTTCTTCATGGGCTTATATCCTGCTTTTTCAAGCAGCGTATAAAACTCCCACAAGCTAAAAGACATAATAAAGGCGAAGAGCAAAAAGAAACTATATTCACTCCAATAAATGGCATTAATCAGAATGGCTGCACCCAAAACTCCTGCTATTACTCTTTGAGCCAAATTCGACATTTTATCTAATCCAAGCATATTTTTCTCTGTTTAATCTCTGCTACAAATATTTTTATATTGGCAATAACCACAAATTTCTATATCATCTGTTTTTTGGAAGTCTTGTTCAGTATCCAGCATATTTCTGATAATTTGTTGTAACCAAAGCTCTGTTTTATGCAAAAACCACTCTTTATCGTCCAAAGGCAAGCCTTTGGAATTAGTTTCTTTGGCATCTTTGGGTTTTGAAATTTGGAGGGTCATCAAACCATCTTCCAGCCTTCGCATAGAATAAATTCCTGCTTCAATGGGCTGGTTCTTAAACTTTTCCCATTGAGAATTATTTTCTAAATTTTTCAGGAGCAAATATCTATATAACCATAATTGCCTTGCTTTGCTCAAATCTTTACTTTCTGCAATTTTCAAAAACTTCTCCTCATCCATTCTCAAGTCTTCGGGGCTTACACTGCCTGTTTTATAGTCAATAATTCTGAGAACCTGCGAAAACTTATCCACTCTATCCACTATTCCACGCAGTCGGACTTGTAAAGCCTGCTGATTGTCTTGGTATGTAAACTCAGCAGGCAGTATTTTCAACATTTCTTCTTTGTTTTCTAAACTTAGAATTTCAAAGTTCTTTTCTCCTAACACTTCATTCTCAAGTTCATCTATTTGTTCTTGTAAGAAACTTTTGATGTAGTGCATGGCTGCTTCTTGAGCAATCAGGTTATTGCCCACCATCGAATCTTTGGTGAAACTTGCTTTCTCTTGAAACTTTTGTTTTACTCGTCTTTCAACTGTATCTAATTGTTTTTCTAAGATTTTATCTGTAATAACACCCTCTTTGTTAGTTTCACCAAAAATATCCTCCAAAACAGCATGAATTACGATACCAAAAGTATCCGCTCCAACTTCTTCTTCTACTTCATCAGCATCTTTAATACCTGCCAAATAATTGAAATAAAATTGTAGAGAACACTTGATAAACGAATCGAGAGCTGAAGGGGAAATATTATTTTCCAATCGTTCTTTGATAAGATCCAGTATTTCAGGTGTTTTCTTAATTTTTAAATCTTCCTGATTGGTTTGTATAGGTGTTGCAAATTGAGCTGTAAGGCGTTTAATTGTCAGTAGTGGATTGAGTTTTGCCAAATCATTTTCTAACTGCAATACATAACGACTTACCTCATTACTACCTCCACCCGATTGTGTTTTAGACGAACAATACACCAAAGCAACTTTTTCAGCTCTTTGTAAAAGCCTATAAAAATGATAGCTCTGCATAGATTCCTGCTCTTCGTGAGTGGGTAATCCAAAGCTTTTTGCCACATCAAATGGAATAAGCGATTGGCTTTTTTTGCCCTGTGGAAAAGTCCCTTCATTGGCTGCAAGTACAATTACCTGTTCAAAATCTAAGGTTCTGGTTTCCAAAAAACCCATAATTTGTAGCTTGCTATCTCTATTGCTTTCAAAAGGTATGCGTTCTTCTCTAACCAATTGGAATAAAAAATTCCTAAATGTTCTAAAATCCAACGAATATTCTTTACGAGCTAAGAAACCTCTCAATTTTCGGAATAAACGTTTGAATTTTTTTAGATAAAAACGTTCTAAGTCATCTGTATTTTTAGCAAAAGCCTTTTCAAAATACTCCATAAGCTTCTGAATTTTTTTGGCAATGCTACTTACTTTGGTGGTATCCCAATAGGTAAATAACAAACCCAAAGGCTCTTCAAGTTGTTCATATAAAGAAGTTAAAGTGTCTTTTATTTTCTCATTTTCTTCTTTTGCCAACAATCTTTTAGGTAAACGTTTGAGTTCTGAGGAACTCATGTATATTTTATTGTATCTTACAATGTACTGAATAGCTTCTCTAATAAAGCTATGGTTCATATCAAGGCCTAAATCTTTGATTAATAGTTGCTCGTATTTACGAACAAAAGGGTGATTGAGAACCTTAAAAATTTGACTATAATGGTATTTGATGGAGTTTTTTTCTTCATCAACTCCTTCCTGATTTTTCTTAAACCACTTTTCTACTTTTTTACTTTGTTGCATCTCAAAAAGCATCATCACTAAATTGAAGAGTGTTGAACTTTGTAAGTTCAAACCCATTGTGATGTTGTAGCCTTTATAATGCTCTTCTTCATCTATGCTATGAAGTAAGGAAAGCAATAAACTCTCCTCAGGCAATACAATAACAGTTCTTTTCTTTTTATCCCAATTTTTGAGAAGTTGCTCTGCCACATGAGCTTGTAGTGTAAAATTCCCACATTCTATAACACTCACGTTTTTAGGTGTTTCCAACAAGTTTTTATCTTCCCACAACCACAAATTATTTTTATCTTTCCATTGTTTTTGGTATCGTTTCAGAAATTTAGCAGCAGGGTTTTCACCTTTATGCCTCATATAGAAATAATCTGTATCCCAGAGCAATGTAACTTTATCTTTTTCTTTAAGTTGTTCTATAATTCTTTCTTCACTTTTATTGAAAGCATTGAATCCCACAAACACATAATGTTTAACCTCTTGATTATCAATTAGTATACTTTGTGTGTTTTCAGCTAAATGTCTATACATCAAGCCTGTATAAGCTTTATTAAGTTCTTGTAGTCTTTGTTTAAATTTTGCGTAAAGAATGTAGAGTTTATCCCAAAACTCAAAATAATATTTGAGATTTTCTTGACTTTGGGTCTGGCGATATTCTGACAAATTCCAGCTTTTAATACGCTCAATATCAGCCAAATTTCCAAATATTTGTTTGGCATCTGCTAAGTTTTGGTCTATGATACTAAAATCTTTTAGCAATGTAGGTAACCAAGAAAGCAAATTATCAGACTCTTGGCGTTGATTTAAAACTTCTTGAGCTATTTTTTGAAGCAATAAAAGTTGCTCTATAGGGTCTGTTCGTTTAAAACCTACACTTTGTGTAATAAAATCATCAATTGCATATACAGCAGGAGGTGTTTCAATACCAGCTTTGGCAAATTCCTGTTTTAAGGAACGCATACTTCTGCGAGAAGGAACAATGACTCGTATTTTTTCTAATTCTGTGAAGTTCTCTGTAATATGTTGGCGTACTTTTTCTAAGAACGGTATCATGCTAGCCTACCAAAAAGATTTTTTTTAAGAAAAGGCTAAATTAAGAAAAAATGACACAATTTCTATTTTTCTCACTCTTTTTGTCTTGTAAATCAAATTATTTGCCCAAAATATAATTTTTTTCTTTTTAAATTTGTTAATATTTAGTTAATAAATTTAACATTAAAGAAATACAATTTAATGAAAAGTATTTTTATATTAGGATTCTTTATATCTTTTTTATCAAGTTTTGCTCAAGATACCTTGCAAAAAAACAACACTCCTATTTTCAATTATAAAAATGGTTTAGGTTTTTTTATTCCTGATAGTTCATTTTCATTGAATTTAAAGTTTCGTATACAATCTCGTATTTTAATGAATACAAAATCTATAGAGGACTTTTCACCAAGTAGTTGGGAGACAAGAGTCAGAAGAGCTCGTTTAAGCTTTTCAGGGCATGTCTTCAATCCTAAACTTACTTATAATGTTCAACTTTCTTTTTCGAGGGGAGATATGGATTGGTCTGATGCTGATGAGTCATCGCAAAATGTAAGTCCAAATGTATTAAGAGATGCTATGATATTTTATAAACCTTCTAACAGACTACTATTTGGTTTGGGACAAGGTAAACTTTCAGGCAATAGGCAAAGAGTTATTTCTTCAGGAGCTTTACAATTTTATGATAGGTCGCCAGTTAATGCAAATTTCACGTTGGATAGAGATTTTGGTATTTTTGCAACCTATACAATGGGAAAAAAAGATTTTAAAACTATCTTGAAAACAGCTATTTCATCTGGTGAAGGTAGAAACTCCAACTTGAGTAATGCAGGTCTGGCTTATACAGCGAGATTAGAATTGCTCCCTTTTGGAGTGTTTACAGACACTGGAGATTATTTTGAGGGGGATGTGGCTCGTGAAGAACGCCCAAAAATATCTATTGCAGGTGGTTATCATTTCAATGATATGGCTGTACGTACACAAGGACAAATAGGGAGAGATTTATTTGCTCCCAAAAGTTATCATACATATTTATTTGATTTCCTACTCAAGTATAAAGGTTTTGCTCTGTCATCCGAATACATTCGTAGAGATACAGAAGGAACTCCTATTACTATCAATTCTGATGGTGTAATGAGTAATGTTGTTACAGGAGATGGTATCAATACTCAAATTAGCTACTGTTTTGAATCAAGATGGGAAATTGCAACTAGATACTCACTCATAACACCTCATAAAGATATTGCAAGCACTTTCAATCAAATCAATCAGTTTGGGATTGGTACAACTAAATATTTCAAAAAGCACAAAGTAAAAGCTCAGTTCAATATTTTTTATCACCATGAAAGAAATTTAACAACTTTCACAAATACACAGAAGCATTTTTTTGGCGTATTTCAGATGGAAGTAGGTATATAATTTGCATTTCAGACAAAAAATAATTTATTTTAGAAAACTAAATTTCAATTCATTATGCAAAAAATCACAAAAATTTTAGCTTTTGTATTCATTTCTAGTAGCTTTTTTATGAGTTGTGGAGACAAAAAAGACTCTACAGATACAGCTAAACAAGATACTGCTGCTAAAGTAGAAAAGAAAGAAGAACCTAAGCAAGAAGAGAAAAAAGAAGCTAGTAAGCCCTCTGAAGATGATATTAAAGCCTTTTTGTATAGCAAAGAGGGTACTTTTGGCTGGCGTATAGATGCAGGTACTTTAATTCTTTTAGATTTCTTTAAAGATGGCAGATTAAGCGTACAAGGTCCTGATGGTGAAGCTACTATGTGGGAAGGCAAATGGAGCTTGGCAGGCGACCAGCTTACAATGGAATGTAAGGGTTGTGGCGAAATGAAAGCGAAAGAAACAGTTACTGTAAAAATGGATGGAGAGAAACTTGTATTGGGTGATAAAACCTATAGTCGTAACAAGCCTCAATAAAATAAAAAAGGTCTGTAAATTACAGACCTTTTTTATTTATATCTTACTGAAAAATAATTAGTTATTAACTCTATATCTAATCTCTTTAGAATGTTCCAATCATATATTTGTCTAGAAGATTGAAAAATTAAAATTCTGACAAGTTGTTCTTCTGTTAGATTTTTAAGAAAACTCCATTGATAAATCAATTTGTCAATTTTTTCAAATTCATCTATCAATTTGGAATTGTTTTTAACTATGCTCATTACACTATATAAATAAGTTTCAGGATATTCTATTTCCTCTATCTTACCTTTGATAATATAGCTTTCTATATTTTTATGGACTAAAGCTGGATTTATCTTCTCAAATTTGTATAGTTTGTGATAAAAATGATGGTAATAGGCTCCTAAGTAAATAGAAAATCGGGAAGCCACAGTTTCATCCAAACCAAATAACAAAACACCTTTTACTTTTCTATTAAACATCTCTTTATCAGCTTTTAGCATTTCTGGGGTTACAGTTCTAGACCAAAAAGATGATAAATCGACAAATAAAAAATCGTTTTTCCATACAAAAAAAGAAGGGGCTTGAATTATAAATTTTTCATCCTCTATATCTCTTGAATCATTGAGTCTATTCATATAAGAATCCAAAACATAGAGAGCTAACTCGTTTTTCTCATCAATAATTTTTCCTCCTCCTTTAGATAAGTGATATGTTTCTTTTAGCAATTCAAAATGTTCTTGAGTATTTTTAATTTGCTTATACTTTACTTTAAAATGTTGTAATCTGCTTTTTTTATTTAAAATATTATATCTTTTTTCTTGATTTGTTGTTTGAGGCAATTTAACATCTTGTTTTTCCGATTCAAAACAAGATGTTAAGCAAATCACCATTAATATGGCAATATAGGTTTTCATCTAATGTCTTTTTTAAAGACTTGTTTTATTTCATCTTTCCTCAAAGCATTCAAACACATTTCTTTGGTTAGTCCTGCTTTTCGGGCTACAAGTACCCCAAACTGATGATATAAATATCCTTCTTTGTCGTGAGCATCAGCATTGATAGCAATTTTCACCCCTTTTTCAAGAGCTTTATGCACCCAACGCCAATCCAAATCCAAACGCAAAGGATGAGCATTAATCTCAATAGCTACTCCATTTGCAGCACAAGCATCTATCATCTTGGGGATATTGAGAGGATAACCCTCTCTACGCAAAAGCAATCTACCCGTCGGATGCCCAACGATAGTTGTGTAAGGGTTTTCTATGGCTTTTATGATGCGTGCTGTGGCTCTTGCTTCATCCATTTGTAAATTAGCATGGATAGAAGCCACAATAAAATCGAAACTTTTAAGCACATCATTGCTATAATCCAAATCTCCATTACTCAAAATATCAGATTCTATTCCTTTAAATATCTTAAAATCAGGATTCTGTTGATTTAGTTTTTCTATTTCAAGATGTTGGTCAGCTACTCGTTTCTCATCTAAGCCACCTGCATAATACGCTGATTTAGAGTGGTCTGTTATTCCTAAATATTCAAAACCAAAAGCTTTGGCAGCTTTCGCCATTTCCTCTAGACTATGTTTGCCATCACTGTAAGTAGAGTGAGCATGAAGGGTTCCTTTTAAATCTTTGGTTTCAATTAAAACTGGTGTTTGTGCGTATTCAAATTCCCACAAACCTTCACGAAGTTCGGGCTGTAAATAAGGCAAATCAAATTGTTTGTATATATCTTCTTCATTATCAAACACCTTACTTTGAGACACTTGTAATAAAGTTTGATTATTCTTCTTGTATGCTAAGTGTTTTGGATTTGCTGAAAGCAGAAATACAGTATTATAGAATTTTTGAGCATTTGCAATATTTACTTCTATTTTCAAAGTACTTTCTTTAAAAACACCTCTCCAAGTATAAATTCCACATTTTTCTTTATATGTTTCCAAAAAAGGACAAGCTTGCAAATACTCATGTAAAAGTTGTATTTGAGATGTTTGGACAACCACTTCCAATGTATTAATAATCTCTAAAGAGCGTCTGTACTCACCAACCCAAGACATTTTTTGGCATAAAGGGCTTGCTTTTAAGTACTGCTCCAACTCATGAGCATAAGGCAGAACATCTGCATATAAAAGTTTATCAGAATTTAACTTGATGAAAAGTAAACCATTTTTAATAGTCTCCTGAATTTTCTCGCCAAAACCTTTTATTTGAGCTATTTTGTCTGTCTCACATGCCTTAAAAAGCTCCTCAGGGCTTGTAATGTTGGCTTCTTGCCAAAGTGTCCGAACTCTTTTAGCACCAAGTCCTTTTATTTTTAAGATTTTTAGTAAACCCGAAGGTGTTTTTGCCAAAATATCTTCAAGCTCCTGAAATGTATTTTTTTCTATAATTTCGAGAATTTTTTCTGCAATACTTTTTCCTATGCCTTGTAGTTTTTGAATTTGCTCTTTGGGTAGTTTGGCTATCTCGTCTGTTACTTTTTCGAGTTTGAAAACAGCAGCATGATAGGAACGAATTTTAAATTCGTTTTCGTTATGGAGTTCTAAAAGCGTAGCGAAAGAAGACAAACAATCTGTTATATCCTCATTTGTAATATTTAGTTGATTATTCATTGTTTTAAAACCTATAAGGTTTGTATAAGCAGATTTATAAATTGTTTTATTACTATTTTCCGAAACCTTATAGATTTCTTTATTATGCTATCAATTCTTTTACTTTTTGAATCGTTTTTTCAGCACCTGCATAAACCTGAGAAATAGTTGCTTCCATCATGTAGCAAGGGCTTGTTACAATTTTATTGGCTTTATCTACAAAAACATCATCAACACTTACCATCACTGCCAAATTCCCTGTTTGGTTAATGCCTCCACTAATTGCTGCAATATCATAAGGAGATTTATCAATGGTATTACCAATTGTAAGTTGTATACCTGCATTTATGCCTTCTAATGCTTTTGCAATCGTTGTAGGAGCCATACAAACTGCTCCAATAGGTTTCTTAGCATTATAAAAATCCTGAATTATTTTTTTTACACTTGGCAGAATTTCACCAGCAGGTCCTTCAAAAGCCCATTTGGTAAAATTTTTAGCTACTCCAAAACCTCCAGGCATAATAAGAGCATCTAATTCCGTGATATTTACTTGTTCTATATCTATAATTGCCCCTCTGGCTATACGAGCTGCCTCTACAAGAACATTTCTTGCTTCAGGCATTTCTTCGCCTGTCAGGTGGTTTATTACATGATGTTGATTGATATTGGGTGCTATACAAACAGCCTCTATATTCATTTTATCTATTGCCAAAAGTACACTGACTGCCTCGTGTATTTCAGAACCATCATATACACCACAACCAGAAAATAATACACCAAATTTTAATCTCTTTTCCATAATAGTTTAAGATTTATACACGCCAAGATAGCAAAAAGCCTTATGAAAGGCAAAACCTCATTTATATTTTATCTGAGCCTACCAAATACAATATTCCCCTCAAATGCTACATAAGATTGCAATCCATTTATATTAGAATTAACTGCTATTTCCAAGCCTATCTCTTTTGAGAACAGAAAATCTATACTTACTCTTGTTTTTAGACCTATTCCATTTCTAATTCTATAATCTGTCACTTTATATCCATTTCCCCCTAAAAAACCTCCACCAGAATAATACTCGAATAAAGGTGTTTTAAAATGCACCCATGAAGCTCCTAATTCTGTTCCAAAACGAATAGTTGGATGGTTGATAGGGATTTTTTTTATACAACTAACAGATACAAAACTTGAATATTGCCTGACTTTGTTATTTCCATTAAAAAGTGGCTGCCACAGAGGTATGGGTGTATATTTATAAGAAGAATTTTGAATTCCACCACTAATATTTAATCCATTATTTTTACTAAAAAAATAGGCTATATTCATACCACTACCCGAAGCAATTGAAAAGCCTCCATAGAGTATTCTTTTTTTAATAAGTATAGAGTCTTGAGCTTTTGCAGAAATACTCAAGAAACTCAATACAATCAAAATCAATCTTATTTTCATAAAAAAATGGTTTATAATTTATAGCTCTACCATAAATCATAAACCAAATTAAAAACAAAAAATATATTTCACAATCTTAATCCATCAAGAAAGGATAATCTTGTTGCACATAAATATCTGTAAATGCCTCTTTTGCATCTGGATATGGAGAGTTTTCGGCAAACTCTACAGAATCTTCTACTTCTGCCATAAGTCTTGCTTCTATTGCTTCCAAGTCTGCTTCTGTAGCATATTTTTTCTTGAGAATGGTTGCTCTTACCTGCTCAATCGGATCAAGAGCTTTGTATGCTTCCAATTCTTCTTTTGTACGATATTTGGCTGGGTCAGACATTGAGTGTCCACGATAACGGTATGTTCTGAATTCCAACAAAGTAGGTCCATTTCCACTTCTCGCTCTTTCTGCTGCTCTTTCTACTGCCAAATGAACTTCTTCTACATTCATAGCATCTACAGGCTCAGAAGGCATATCATAGCTTTCACCCAATTGGTATAATTCTGTTACATTAGAAGTACGCCCAACAGATGTACCCATTGCATAACCATTGTTTTCAATAACAAAAATTACAGGCAATTGCCACAACATAGCCATATTAAAGGCTTCGTGAAGAGCTCCTTGTCTGGTTGCTCCATCACCCATGTAACAAATACAAAGATTTTTAGTTTTGTTATATTTTTCTGCGAAAGCTAATCCAGCCCCCAAAGGAATTTGTCCACCTACAATTCCGTGTCCACCTACAAAATTAACTGCTTTATCAAAAATATGCATAGAGCCTCCCTTACCTTTTGAGCAACCTGTTGCTTTTGCAAAAAGCTCCGCCATCACAGCTCTTGAAGTTGTGCCTAACGCCAATGGATGTCCGTGGTCTCTATATGCAGTAATCCATTTATCATCTTTGGTAAGAGCAGAAGCAGCACCTACTGCACAAGCCTCTTGCCCTATGTACAAGTGGCAAAAGCCTTTGATTTTCTGTCTTCCATATAATTGTCCAGCCTTTTCTTCAAAACGACGGATTAAAAGCATCTTTTCAAACCAAAAGAGATAAGTTTCTTTAGAAAATTCTCTTTTGTTAGAAGTCTCCTTTTTAGAAGTCTTTTGTGTTGTAGAAGTTTTTGCCTTTGCCATATTTTTTATTGATTACAATTCACTATACTGACATTTATTTTATTTGAGTATAAAAACTGATTCGCAAATATTATATCTTATTACTCTAATCTTATCTTAATTTTACCATTCACCAATTTCTAACTCATGGTAAGTAGTATTGCCTAGTCTGTGTTTTTCTGCCAATATTTCCATCATACCATCTTTTAAACCTAAACCTGGTACAATAATTTCTTTAATTTTAGCCCATTTCATGACAGAAAGATATACATTAGAGGCTGGCGTAATAATATCTGCTCTGTCAGGGTTCAACTCCCATTCATTTATCAGCTCCTCCAAAGAGTATTTACTTAATGTTTCTAAGACTTCTTCTATATCTTTGGTGGTCAAAGATTTACTTTTTCTTTTAGAAAGTTCTAAAATTTTATTAATGTTTCCACCTATTCCTACTGCTGTAAGTTTAGGTACAGCATCTTTGATATTTTTTTCTACCCAGTTTTGCATTTCTTTCCAAACTTTTTCAGGAACAGCTTTTTCAAGCAACCTTACTGAGCCTATCTCAAATGACTTAGAAAACAATGCTTTTTTCTGTGAAAACAAAGTAACTTCTGTGCTTCCTCCACCTACATCAATATGCAAATAATTTCTATCATCCAAAACTCTTAATAAGCCTTTATTCACTACTTCACTTTCTTCATCACCCGAAATGATTTGTAAATCCATTCCAAGTTCCTCTTTTACCTTTTTAGCTATTTCTTCTCCATTTTTTGCTTCTCTCATAGCTGAAGTCGCCATCATCAGATAATCATCAACTTCATGTAAATCTATGAGTAACTTATAAGCATGCAATAACTTTAGTATTTGCTCTTCTTTTTCTGCACTGATTTTTTCTTCGTTAAATACTTCTAATCCTAGTCGTAGTGGAAAACGAACATACTCTATCTTTTTGAAAGAAATACTGTCCTTGTGTTGAAGAACACTACTAATCTGCATTCTTGCAGCGTTGGAGCCAATATCTATAGCAGCAAATTTCATCAAAGCGTTTTTGCAAACATAACCTTACAAACTAAGATTTGCAAATAAATTTATTTTTCAAAAAACTACTATTTTTCTATTTGAGTCAGTCACTACCAGCTTTGTATTCAAAGTTATCAAAACTATCAATCTTGAAATTAAAAATCCAAAGCTTTTTAATTTGTATTTTTTTAATCTTAAAAATCTCTTAACTCCTGCAATTCTTTTCCAAAACCACCTGAAAGTATCGGGAAGCGACACCAAGTTTTTGGATCAAGGTTTTTGTCATCCAAATGAAAACTTGGAGCATAACGTTCTCTTTTCCATTGGTTTCTGCACCAAAGTTTAAAGAATTTTTCTACCCAAGCTTTTAATTGTAATCTGTCTGTTTGTGGGTACTTTTGTTCTAAAAGTAGCAGGCACTCAATTGGAGAACGTTTATCTCGGATAGCATACTCCTCTATATCATCCAAAATATTATATGGCATCAAATCACTTTCATCTGTTTGCATAGAGCTTTTAGGACGCAACTCTGCTGTAGGTTGTTGCTTATTCACATAACTGAGTGCAGAAATCGTGTATTTTTCACCAACTCCTTGGCTTTCAAGCCAACGAAGCCAATAACGCAGATATTCTTTGTCAATACCAGCAATAGGTGAAAGCCCTCCAGAAGTATCTCCATCCATAGTGGCATAACCCACAGCCGCCTCCGAACGATTGGATGTAGAAAGAAGCAAAGCATTTTTAAGATTTGCAAAAAACCAAATGCCTGGAGCTCTCACTCTTGCTTGTATATTTTGTAAAGCAATATCATCTGTTTCCCAACTTAGTTTTCTCCCCATTGCTACCTCAATAATTCTGTGATATTCTTTCACCAAATTATCAATATTTAGGTTATGGAATTCAGCTTTGAGAGCTGTAGCCAATTCTTTTGCTGCTGTAAATGTAACATCTCCACTATTTTCTGTTGCTTGGTATGCTGTTGTAATAAGCCTTTGAGCTACTTCGTCAGCATTTTTTAAGTTTTCTATGCCTTTGATATAGCCAATTTTCTTGATAAATCCTTCCCAACCTAATTCTGCAATGGCAAAATCTATGAGCATTCTACACAAACAAGTAATTGCAGAAGAGTCCGCTCCTCCACTCAAAGAAATCACAAAACCACTGGAATAACTTTTTCGCATATAATCAAAAAGCCCTAACATCATGGCTCTTGCGAATTCTTCTTCTTTAATACACTTGCTATGCTCCCAAACAGCTTCTTGTGGCAAGTTGGGTTGTGGTAAAATTTCAGGAAAATCAAAATCTACTTCTATACAGTTCCCAAAATCGTCAAGAGCTTCAAAATTATGCATTTGTATTTGAGAAAGGCGTGTAAGATTTATATCTATCACTGCCGTTGTAATATCTGCATCTTTAAAAGAAAGTCTTTCGCCAATTGCCAACAAAGTTCCATTGTTAGCAATTAAAGCCCCACCATCATAAATAGCTCTACCTGCTTCGTTTCCAAGCAAATTTGAATATACATAACTCACCCCAAAAGCTCTTGAGCCTTCCAAAACAAAGCGTTTACGAACTTCTATTTTACCAAAAGCAAAATGACTTGCACTCGGATTTAAAATTAAATCTATGCCATAATGATACAAAGCCCGCCCAGGGCGATTAGCCACCCAAGCATCTTCGCAAATTTCAAAACCAACCTTTACACCACCTACATTAAAATATAAATCCCCAACTTTATACTCTTTGTTATCTATCTTGATAGTAGTTGAGCCTTTTTGAGTCCATGCCGTAAACCAACGAGGTTCATAATGAATACCATTACCCGCTAAAAATTTCTTTGCTACAAAGCCCAAAATTTCTCCATTTGCCATTAAGCAAGCACAATTGAACAATTTATTTTGTACCAAAAGAGGCAAACCAACCGAAACTACCATATTACGAGTATAAGGAGCTATCTTTAAGAGATATTCAAGGGCTTTTTCATGGGTATTGTTTGCATAAAAAGCATCTTCACAACCATAACCAGTAATACAAAGTTCTGGAAGACAAAGAATTGAAACTTGCTCTTTTCTTCCTTGTTCTATGGCTTCTATGATGTTTTGGAAATTGCGTTCCCAATCTAAAGGAGTCTGATTTAGCACACCAGCTCCTACTTTAATGAGTTGAAGCATAATTTTTCAATCAATAATATTTTTAGAGAAATCCAAGTTGAATTGTATTGCGTATGTATGTTATCTATTTGTAAAAATAGATAAATAAGTTTCAGAAACAAATGTTTTAATTTTTTGTTATTTAGTTAGATATATCACTTATGAAAAACAGTTTTTTAATTAGTTTTGCTTGGTTAATTTTCCTCTCAGCATGTGGGCAAAACACTCCCAAACAAACACAGGCACAAAAACAGCAAGATCTAATGTCTTGTGGAAAACCTCTTGAAAATCAAACAAATGTTGCAAATATGGAATTCACTATCAAAAAATCGGAAGAAGAATGGAAAAAAAGTCTCACTGAAGAGCAATATAGGGTTTTGAGACTGAAAGGTACAGAAAGGTCTTTTACAGGCAAACTTTACAAAAACAAAGAGAAAGGTATTTATACTTGTGCTGCCTGTGGTAATGAATTATTTAAGTCAGATACTAAATTTGAATCTGGAACAGGTTGGCCTAGTTATTTTGATGTTTTACCTAAATCTGTTGTAACCTCTACAGATGTATCTCATGGTATGGTTCGCACAGAAGTAATGTGTGCCAAATGTGGTGGGCATTTAGGGCATGTATTTGATGATGGACCCAACCCTACTGGTATGCGTTATTGTATCAATTCTGTATCTATGGATTTCAAAAAAGAAGAAGATAATAAGAAAACAGAAGATAAGTAATCTATTATTTTTTAGTAGTTTTGCACCAAAACACTATTAAATTCTTACTACATTGACCATAGAAAGTCTAATCCTTTGGTTAAAGGAAAATTACATAGAAATTTTAGGTTTCATAACCAGTCTTATTTGTGTATGGCTCAATATCAGAGCCAACATTTGGGGCTGGTTTTGGGCTATTATATCATCTGCTATTTCAGCCGTTTTTTTCTATAAACTCCAACTTTTTGGAGATATGAACCTCCAGTTTTTCTTTATTGTAGCTTCCATATATGGTTGGTATGAGTGGAAATTTGGGGAAAAAGATAAAACCACACAAAAACTAACCATTACATTTCTTCCTAATTATTTTATTGTATGGGTAAGCATAGCAAGTGTTGCATGTTTTGGGGTTGTTTTTCTGGTTCTTAAACAGCTGAAAGGAGATTTTTTATTGATGGATGCCATTACAACTACTCTTAGTATTGTAGCCACATGGCTCATGGCTCGTAAATATGTAGAAAACTGGATTCTTTGGATAATCGCTGATGTCTTGTATGTGGGCATGTATTTTCAGAAGGAAGCCTATTTATATACACTTTTATATGCTATTTTTTTAGCAATGGCAACCAAAGGCTTTATAGATTGGCGGAAAAAGAGTTTTTTAGAAGCTAAAGTATTAGCATAGATTTTATTCTTCTAAATCTATCACTCCTCCAGAAACAATAAATTTCATGATATCTGCTCCATCTGCTTGCAATAGAGTTACGAATTTTTTTTCTACAATGTATAAGTTTCCTGAAAAATTATAAGAATGAGGCACATATACAGCTACATTTCCCTCTCCTATACCCAATTCTCCTAAATCTTCTTGTGTCAAGAAACCTAATCTTTTCAGATTAGAGTCTTGAGAAAGTTGTACCAAAACAGGTTTGTCAAATTTTTTCTTCTCTCCTACAAAGGCTGAAGTCAAATCTTTGATAGATGAATAAATGAATCGCACAAATGGCAATTTTTCTAAAATTGTATCAAAAAATTGTAAAATAGGTCTTGTAAGCCATGCTGAGCCCAAATATCCTAAAATAGTTGTGCCTCCTAAAACAATTACCAAACCTAAACCAGGGATAGGTAAATGCGGAAAAAGCGTATCTACCCACGTAAAAATAGAATATAAACTATATATTGTAATGCTTGCTGGAGCTACAAATAGTAAGCCCCTGAAAAAATAGCGTAAAAAATATTTCATGTATGTTTTTTGAGTTCTAAATCTGTTCTTTTTTACGTAGCTTGGTTAATAAATCCATTTTAAGCTTAAATAAATTCTCTTCCAAGCCAACTGGGTAAGTATGAGGGTTTGCAAAACGCTTTACCCCATTATGAAATTTCGATAACTGATTCTGAACTCTATCTCTAATTTCTTCAATATGAGGTGTTTGATAAACCACTTTCCCCTTATCAAAAACAGTAACCAACAAATCCTCAAACTCATAGGAGTTATCAAATGTTTTGCTCCTTGTCATATCCATTGGGTCTATAATGGTATGTAAATCTGTTTTAGGCATTATTTCATCATCATAAATCATATCTCCCAAAAACTCTTGATTGTTATAAAAACGCCTTACTTGCTGAATCCCAGGGTTTGACACTTTAATAGCTTGCTCTGAAAGCTTCATTTTATAACTCCATGTTCCATCTTTTTTACGAATAGCAGCTATTTTATAAACTCCTCCCAATGCAGGCTGGTCGTAGGCTGTTACCAATTTTGTACCAATTCCCCACATAGTTATTTTAGCATCTTGATTTTTCAAACTTTCTACAGTATATTCATCCAAATCATTGCTTGCTACAATGGCTGTATCTTGAAAGCCTGCTTCGTCTAAAATCTTACGAGCCTCAATACTCAAATAAGCCAAGTCTCCAGAATCCAGACGAATACCAGCCATTTTATAGCCTTTTTCTTTCAATTTTTTCCCAACTTGTACTGCATGTTTCACTCCTTGTATGGTATCGTAAGTATCTACCAAAAACACACAGTTATTGGGCATCACTTGGGCATACGTTTCAAATGCTTCTATTTCACTTTCAAAAGACATGACCCAGCTATGAGCATGTGTACCTTTTACAGGAATCCCAAATAGTTTACCAGCCAGAACATTTGATGTAGCATCACAACCTCCAATATAGGATGCTCTGCTGGCAGCTAGTCCACCATCTATGCCTTGGGCTCTACGCAAACCAAACTCCAAAACATTTTCCCCTTTTGCAGCCAAACACATCCGAGAGGCTTTGGTTGCTACCAAACTCTGAAAATTGATGATATTTAAAAGTGGGGTTTCTATCAGTTGGCATTGAATAATTGGCCCTCTTACTCTAATCAAAGGTTCATTTGGAAAAACGACTGTTCCTTCAGGTATTGCCTCCACAGAACAAGTAAATTTTAAATTTGCCAAGTAATCTAAAAAATCTTGTTCAAAAAGCATTTTTCCATCATTCCCTTTCAAAGATCCCAAATATGCAATATCACTTTCATCTAATCTGAAATTTTCTAAATAGTCCATAATATACTCCAAACCACATGCTACCACATAACCACCTTTAAATGGATTTTTACGAAAAAACAAGTTGAATACAGATTCTTGTTCGCCTTTGCCCGATTTCCAATAACCATAAGCCATTGTGAGTTGATAAAGGTCAGTCAATAATGAAAGCGAAGAACTGTAAAGATTTTTCGTGATTTGCATAATGAATGAGTATATTTTATTTCACAATATATCCAAAAACAGCTAAAATGCTGTATTAATTACAAAAAACTTTTTTTATAATAGTTTTTTTTATAGGTTTAAGAGAAGAATTAAAACCAAGTAATTATGGCAAACAAATTATACGAACTTCTTGCAGTGGAGCAAGACCGTAAAAACAAAGCAAATGAGTCTTTAGGGGAAGCCAAGAAAATTTTCACAAAGAATGACCCTTATTTTGATGGAATGATTAAGAAATATGTGGCAATAGAAGAAGATTCTGAACAAATTCCTGATGAAACCAAAGAAATGGTGAAAACAGTAAAGCAACAATTGGAAGAATTGCAAGAGAATGTAGTTGCTGCCTTAGATGCTACCCTTTCCAAAGAAGAAACCAATGCTTCTAACACAGCCAAAGCTGAATTGGTAGTGGGTGATACAAGTTTTGGAACTTTTTCGGCTACTTCATTATTGGCTTTAGAATCGCATTTATCAAAAATTTTAGATTTATACCAAACTATTCCTGTCTTAGATTCTACAAGAAAATGGTCTTTTGATAACCAAAAAAGTGTTTATAAAACAGATGAAGAAGTTAAATTCAGAAGTATCAAACGCCCACAGGTAATTGTAAAATATGAGGCAACAGATAAACATCCTGCTCAAACAGAGTTGTTATATCTTGATTTTCAGGTAGGTAAATATGAAACTACTTATTTTTCAGGAAAATTAACCATTGCTCAAAAGAATGAGATCATCAAACGCCTTGAAAAACTAATGGAGGCTGTAAAAGTTGCAAGAGCCAAAGCCAATAGTGTTGAGGTACAAAATATTAAACTTGGAGATAAAGTATTTAATTTTTTACATAAAGATATTTTATCTTAATATTATATTTATCTTAAAAGCCTCATTATCTAAATTAATGGGGCTTTTTTGTTTTTATGAGATTTTCTATTAGATTTGCTATACAGAGATAGTCTTATTGTTAGTATAAGCATCAAAACAATTTAGTGTATGCAGTATCAGCATACCTAAAAAATAAGTTTTAGTGTTTCGCTCTGCAGTTTTAGCTTAAATATCTTCTACAAATATTGTTTTGTTTCAGCCTGATTGCATGGGTTCGAATCCCATCACCCCTACTTATTATGTAAATATTTGTTTTATAGGGGTGTAGCTCAGTGGCAGAGCTAAGGTATGTCTATGTTATTCGGCAAAACAATGGTTTGTGTGTTAGATGTAAAAAATTTGGGTTTGTAGCTCAGTTGGTTAGAGCATCAGAATGACACTCAGAGGGTCATAGGTTCAACTCCTATCAAATCCAGCCGGGTGTGGGGAAGGTTAGACCCCCACCCACTTTTTTTATTTTTCTTGTATTTCCTATATATTTTTCTCACCTTAGCTTCTGAAGCTAGTTTTAGTATTACATTTAGTTTTATCCCTTTCTGATTTCACCAGATGTCTACGAAACATTTTGGATAGTATCAGCGAGTTAGCTTAAGTGTTTTGCTTCACAGCCTTAGTTTTAATATTTTTTATATGTGATATGTTATTGATAGCCTGACAGCATGGGTTCGAATCCCATCGCCCCTACTTTGTAGCTTTATATTTTATAGGGGTGTAGCTCAGTGGCAGAGCTAAGGTATATGATTTTCAGAACAGTAATATAGACACTTATAAGGAATAACTGATGTTTTGTAGCCCAACAGGTTGAGGCATTGGACTCATGATCCGAGACATGCAGGTTCGACTCCTGTCAAAACGACGGGCGGGGGATTAGGTTAGAACCTCCGCCCATTTTTTATACAAATTCCATAAAAAAAGCCCACAGATGCGGGCTTAAATTTTGAATTTTATTTGCAATTATAATGCTTCTTCTGTTGCAAGTTTAGCTACAAAATAATCTCTATTCATTCTTGCAATATTTTTGATAGAAATACCTTTAGGACATTGTATTTCACAAGCTCCTGTATTGGTACAAGCACCAAAACCTTCTGCATCCATTTGAGCAATCATTTTCTGTACACGACGATAACGTTCTGCCTGCCCCTGAGGAAGTAATCCTAAATGAGCAATTTTAGCTGAAACAAAAAGCATAGCTGAAGCATTTTTGCATGATGCCACACAAGCTCCACAACCAATACAAGTAGCAGCATCCATAGATTCTCCTCCTACATCTTTAGGGATAGGTATCTCATTTGCATCTACGGTTACCCCTGTATTCACAGAAATATATCCACCAGCTTGAATAATTCTATCAAAAGCACCTCTATCTACTGCTAAATCTTTAATCACAGGAAATGCTTTTGCTCTCCAAGGTTCAATATAAACTGTATCACCATCATTAAAGCTACGCATGTGTAATTGGCATGTAGTGGTTTGTTTGGGTCCATGAGGTTGCCCATTGATGTACAAACTACACATACCACAAATACCCTCACGACAATCGTGGTCAAAGGCAATAGGGTCTTCTCCTTTCTTCAATAAATCCTCATTCAATACATCCAACATTTCAAGGAAAGACATATCAGGTGAAGCAACAACTTTGTACTCTACCATTTTGCCTTTATCATTCTTATTTTTTTGTCTCCAAACCTTTAAGGTCAGATTCAATTTATGTGTGCTATTTCCAGCCATATAATTTTGGATTTTAAGTCTTTATACTAAATTCAATATCAATTACTTGTTTTTTAAAAATCTGGCTCTGACGGCTTCAATTTCTTTTTGAGAAGGTTTTGATGTATTTTGAAGTTTTTTAATAAAAGCTTCTACTTCTTCAGGGCTCGCAGGGCAACCGATATTACTGCCTTGCATTTTAGAGTCTTCCAACAGTTTTCCTGTTTTATCTAAAATTGCCCAATAAGGTAAACCTTGTCCTTTTCCTCCATAATTGTCCATCACCATTTCTCCTCCTGCATTTTCTAAAGCTTTGTTATTTGCTCCTTCTTGTACAGTCAAATAAGTAATTATATAGTTTTTATGAAAGAATTCTTTGCATGTTTCATCTAAAATGGCTTTTTCCATCTTTTTACACCATCCACACCATGAAGCATGAAAAATAAGCAAAACTTTTTTGTCTTCTTTGCTTGCTTGCTCAAAAGCATTTTTCATTACACTTTCTGCTGTGGGCGTTTTTTGAGCATAAATAGACTCACTCAATATCCACACTAAACACACAAATACAATTCTTATGGTTTTCATAAATATTTGATTTACAACAATCATCTGCCATAGACATAGCAGATGATTTGTTTTATCTAATTTATTTATAACTTCTTTGGGTTAGTTTGACATTTTCAAATATTAGTTCTTCTTTATGAAGCTCTTCTGGTTCATTTTCGCCTTTATATTCCCAAGCAGCTACATAAGCATATTTGTCATCATCACGTTTTGCTTCACCATCAATCTGATACTCTTCACGGAAGTGTCCTCCACAAGATTCATTTCTATCCAAAGCATCATCTACCATCAATTCTCCTAACTCTATAAAGTCAGCTACACGATACGCTTTTTCAAGTGTTTGGTTGAATTCTTCGTTTGTACCTGTAATTTTTACATTTGTCCAGAATTCTTTTTTCAACTCTTGGATTTTACCTTTAGCATATTTTAAGCCTTCAGCACTTCTGGACATACCACAATACTCCCACATGATTTTACCCAAATCTCTATGTATCTCATCTACAGTACGCTTACCATTGATTGATAACATTTTTTGCATACGCTCTTTTACATCCTTTTTGGTCTTCTCAAATGCTTGATGAGTAGTTGGATATTTATCTTCTTTAATATCAAGCTTTGCTAAATCATCCCCTATTGTATAAGGAATAACAAAATAACCATCTGCCAAACCTTGCATCAGAGCCGAAGCACCCAAACGATTAGCACCATGGTCAGAGAAATTTGCTTCACCCAAGGCGTACAAACCTGGTACAGTAGTCATCAAATTATAATCTACCCACAAACCACCCATTGTATAGTGTACAGCAGGATAAATCATCATCGGCAATTCATAAGGGTCTTGATCTGTAATTTGTTTGTACATATCAAACAAGTTGCCATATTTAGCTTCTATTACAGATTTTCCATCTCTCTTGATAGCATCAGCAAAATCAAGATAAACAGCCAAGCCAGTTTTACTTACTCCTTTTCCTTCATCACAAGCATATTTAGCATTTCTCGATGCCACATCACGAGGCACAAGGTTACCAAATGAAGGATATTTTCTTTCTAAGAAGTAATCTCTATCTTCTTCTTTGATTTCTTTGGGAGAAAGAGTTCCTTGGCGAATTCTTTCAGCATCTTCTTTTTTCTTAGGTACCCATACACGTCCATCATTACGCAAAGATTCTGACATCAATGTCAATTTAGATTGATAATCGCCAGATACAGGAATACAAGTAGGGTGAATTTGTGTAAAACAAGGGTTTGCAAATAATGCTCCACGCTTATGAGCTCTCCAAGCAGCTGAAACATTTGAGCCCATTGCATTGGTTGAAAGGAAGAAAACGTTTCCATAACCACCTGTACAAAGTAAAACAGCATGAGCAGAATGGCTCTCTATTTCTCCAGTTACTAAGTTTCTTACAATAATACCTCTACATCTACCATTATCAACAACTACATCCATTAGCTCTGTACGATTGTACATCTGTACTTTTCCCGTAGATATTTGTCTGCTAAGAGCCTGATAAGCACCTAACAATAATTGTTGTCCTGTCTGACCTTTTGCATAAAATGTACGAGATACCTGAGCACCTCCAAAGGAACGATTGTCAAGTAATCCTCCATATTCACGAGCAAAAGGAACACCTTGAGCTACACATTGGTCAATAATATTTACAGAAACTTGAGCCAAACGATGCACATTTGCCTCTCTTGCTCTGTAATCTCCTCCTTTGATAGTATCATAAAATAAACGATAAATACTATCACCATCATTTTTATAATTTTTTGCAGCATTAATCCCCCCTTGAGCAGCAATAGAGTGAGCTCTTCTAGGGCTATCCTGAAAACAAAAAGCCTTTACATTATATCCTAACTCTGCAAGTGTAGCAGCAGCCGAAGCACCTGCCAAGCCTGTTCCTACTACAATAATATCATATTTTCTTTTATTCGCCGGATTTACCAATTTTAAATTAAACTTGTGTTTATCCCACTTTTCACCCAAGGGACCATCAGGAATTTTAGCATCTAATTTCATATTTTTTACTTTTATATGTTTGTAAATAAAAAATCTATACTCAAAAAATAATTCATTTTTGTAAAATATAATTATCCTGCTCCACCTTCTGATTTCTGAGCACTTTTTCTAGGTTTGAAAACTATTGATAATCCTAACGCAAGTACAAAACCACCTGCCAAAGCAAATAAAGACATACTTTCTTGTTTTAAAAACATCAAAACAGGGATACACGCATAAGCAGCAGGAATAAATACAGCAAACACAACTCCTACATGATGAATAAAAGGGCTATATTTTTTATGATTTAAACCCAATGTTTGAAAAGAACTTTTAAATCCATGAAATAAATGGAAAGCTAGTCCAATCATAGAAAGTACATAAATCGCTACAATCCAAGATTCAGCAAAAGCTATTTGAGTAGCTTCATACAAATTATGAACAGACTTACCATCTAAAGATGTTTCACTTAAGCCTCCAAATTTAGATTTTGCCCAAAATGCTTGTAAATGTACAACCAAGAATATTAATACAATTGTTCCTAGAAGCATCATGTTACGAGATGCCCAAGCACTACTTTTACCTTCTTGTGTATAAGCATACTGAACAGGACGAGCAGTTCTATTACGCATTGTAAGCATAATGCTTGTAACAATATGTAATAAAATGAAAGAGAAGTTTCCTATAGAAATTATTTGAATAAGAGGATTATGTCCCATAAAATCTGCATACCTATTAAAAGCAGCACCTCCATCATCTTTTAGAAGTTGTAAATTACCTATTAAATGTACCACTAAAAAAAGAATCAAAAATATTCCTGTTAGAGCCATGATAAGCTTTCTACCCAGAGTGCTGGTAAGCATATCCACAAGCCAATTTGCTGTTTTTGTTGTTGTAGCCATAATTTTCGTATAATTTTGTATGGTATTTTAAATTACTGATTGTTTATAAAAAATGTTTTAACTTCAAATTTAAAATTGAATTTTAAGAAAACAATACATACTGCTTTATTTTGAATAATTCTAAACAAGAAATAAAAAATGACCTATAGATAATTTATAGGTCATTAATAATTATTTGTCTGTCATCAATTGTTTGATTTCTTTCTCCAAATCTTCAATTCTTCGTTTGTCTTGTTTTTGTTTTTCGAATAAAGTAGCCATAATTCTTTGGTTTTCACCCTCTGCCAATTTGGCTTCTGTAATGTCTTTTGCAAATACAGATACTCCTATCACATCACCAGCATCATTAAATATAGGATTAAATGAGTGTTCTCTATATTGTATTTTTTTATTTCCTAAATCTCTTTTAATAACCTTCTCGAAACGTTCTCCACTTAAAGCTCTATCATAATATTTCTTCCATTCTTCATGTAAATGTTCAGGGATTGTAGTAAAAATATTATCTCCTTCTTTGAAATTATATTCTTTTCTACGCTTTCTAAATACATCATTGAAAACTAAAAACTGATATTTTTTATCCATTGCCATAATGGAATCTTCTGTGTTATTAATCAATGATTTTAAATTGGCTTCTTTAATTTTCAATTCTAATTCTGTAGAACGTTGTTGGGTTATATCCGCAATAAATACAGATGCACCAATTACCCTTTGTCTTTCATTATAAATAGGGTTATATAAAATTTCATAATAGTAAGTAACCCCTCTAATAATAACATCTGCATAAGTTGTAAAACGATCTCCTCCAAGAACTTGAGCAAATTCTTTTTTCATTTGTTCAAATGTTCTCCCTGGGAATGCTTCTTCTACTGTTCTTCCTATATCCAAATACACTCCAATAGACTCATACAAATTTCGCATGGTTTTATTAATAACCGTAATTTTTAAATTATGATTAAATGCCATAATTGCATCAGAGGCATTATCCAAAAGAGCACGCATATTTCCTTCTTTTTCAGAAAGTTCTCTTTGGTTTCTTTGCATTTCTTCCTGAGTAGATTGTAATTCTTCGATGTTTTGGCGTAACTCTTCTTCTTGCTCACGCATTCTAAATGTAATACGTTGCGATTCTTCCAAAAGCATCTTCGTTCTACGGTTTACTTTACTACTTGAATACGTAGAAGCCACACTATCTGCAATTTGCTCAATAAATTCTTTTTGATATGGTTCTATGGGATGGAAAGATGCTATCTCCAATACTCCTTGTACTTCTTGATTTACTTTTAGAGGTACAATGAAAATATATTTTGGATTGGCTCCTCCTAGTCCTGTTCTGATTTCAATGTAATCATTTGGAACTTCTGTAAGATAAATCGATAAACCTTCTCTCCATGCTCTACCTACTAATGATTGTCCTTTTAATATTTTTCTCTCAACAAATTTCTTTTTATTATAAGCATAAGCTGAAATTAACTCCAAATATGACTCTTCACCCTCTTTTTCATCATTTACAATGAATACTCCACCCTGATTTGCTCCTACATATTTTACAAGTTCTGCAATAAGTTGTTCAGATAATCTATCCAAATCGTTACTCTCTCTTCGAAGAATCTCACTAAATTTAGCTAGACCTGTATTTCTCCATGAACGAACCTCATCAGCTTTTGATACTTCCATCAGACCTTCTCGCATTTGAGCAATAGATTGCCCTAAATCTCCTTGACCATTAAAAATATTAATTTCAGCATCAAATTTACCCTGACTAACCCCTGAAGAGAATTTTTTGAGATTTTGTAAGTTTTTTGTTATGAGATTTAATTTTTCTGATATGGTATTTAGCTCTAAAACATTCGTAAATAAGGGTGTGGGTAAATTTCCTTTTGATAGTTCTTCAGTGTATATATCTATTTTTTGGATATTTTGACTTATATTCCTATTTAATAATGTAACCAAAGAAAATAATAAGAAGAATGTCAGAATGAAGAATACAACTTGAAGTATTACAAAAAATGTATTTTCCGAATCAATATTAATAATGAGATTAGCCGTAGATTTATCATTAAAATTAATCAACTGTTCAAAATAGTTATTCAATTCTTTCTGTAAACGAGCAATTTCATTAGTCAATAAAAATGCCAATTTATCATTATATAAAGTAACAGGTTTATTTGACTTAATATTTCCTGAAGTATCTATAGCCTCTTGTCTATCAATCAAATATAAAGGTTTTCTATTGTCTTCATTATTAGTTTTAATGGCTTCTTTTATTAATTTATCGAGTTTAAGAACCCTATCAGTAATTGCTTCATAGTTCACTAACAATTCTGGTTCACTTCTCTCTCCAATTGCGGTTTTTAAAGAATCATAGTAAGGAGTAGCTTTTTTTAGCCATAAATCGTTCAAATCTTCATTTATTTTAGAAAATGTCCTTTGATCAGAAGTATACACGTTTCCTTGTAAGAGAGAAATAGTTTGATTCGTATATTGAAAAGATGCAAATGCGTATATTTTTACTGGCTGATAAATATCAGCAATAGATGCATTTTGTTTGGTAATTTCTAGCATTCTTGCTATCAAAAGATAAGCAAAAAGTATCATCAATAATCCTACAACCAAAATACTTGTTATAATACGACTACGAAAAGAGCTAAAGTTAAATTTTAATACGCTGAAAAACTGCGATAATATGCGAAACATATATGACTATTTTTTCGATAAATTTACTAATATAAATTGCAATATAAAAAAATAGCTTAAAAAACTGTAATAATCTTCTAGGATAGGTCAAAAAAAAGAACCTCCAAGTATCTTCATACAAGGAGGTTCTAAAATAATAATCGGGCGGCA